>JAITQV010000083.1 GCA_031288765.1 Planctomycetaceae bacterium | reverse complement strand
ACAAACAGACATTACAATTCGTTTCATAAAATTGACCTTTCGTAAATAGTAATTAAAATTAACAGAAAAATTTTTACGCAACACAAATAAACGGATGTAAAAATTTCATTTGTTGTTGTGTAAATCCTTTCCGTCTTAAAAAATTATGCCAATGTTCATTTGTTTGTTTCGGTTTTTACTTTTATTTGAGCCATTATATCATTCACCCGAACACAAAACAAGAATACCCAATAAAAAGTATCTGTTGAAAAAGAGGTGAAAAACGGAATTTAACAGATTATATAACGCATAATCTTTTTTTGCTAAAATTGGAAAACAAACACATTAGCCGAGAAACGGCAACAGAAATATCGCTCTTTGTCAGGAGCGACACGCAACCAAAAACAGGTTCATTCCCACCGATCAAAGTGGTGCATTACATGTTTTAAAATGTAACACTGAATTATACCTACGATACAAAACGCGACGCTCCCTCAGCGGGAGACACGCAACTTTTCTGTATCAAGTAATTTTCTACACGGAAAATCCGTTGATCTTGTAGAAAATTACAGGACGCCTAAGCGATTTTGGTTTTGTTGACGTACTCGATTATTTTTTTCACCCGAATTTTTGTTCGGGCTACTTATTTTTTAAAATATAATTTAGTCTCCTAAATATCGAATTTAAAAAATGGAAAATTAAGCATGGGCGGAATTATATCAATAAACCAAAACCTGTCAACCGCAAAATCCCTACGTCCAAAAAATAATTTCCCCAAAAAATAATTTTTATATTTTTTCGTATTTTATTTTTTGCTTTTATTTATGTGAATCTCCTAACGGAGATTTATTGATCTGTTTTATTATTGTTTTTCTATTAATAGGGATTTCCTACGGAAATCGGATTACCGCAATGTATTAAATCCGCATGCAACACTCTCCACTCAACATGCTTTAGCTGAGTGGAATTTCGAGTGGTTTGTTCGTCGCAACCATCCAATTAGTAACAGTCAATGTTTTTACACCTTCGGCTCGATACACTTGACACTTGACATCTTTAGGTAAATTGAACGCAACACCGCCGATTGTTACTGAAATTGGCAATGAACTTGTATTGGTTAATTCAAGAGTTCCTGATGAAGAAAACTTTATATTAACGGATGCTTTGAATAACGCGGGAAGCCAAGGATCGCGTCCCCAAAGAATATTAGCTGCCCATGCAATTGTTCTCCGAGCAAAAAAAGCCTCTTTAGTACTTTCAACTGTTTGCTCTTTAGCCAAAACTAATGTTATCGGGCGGAACATATTTTTGATACCATAACATCTCAATTCACTGGGATGAATATCGCTGTTTGCAAAGAGAGCCAAATTTCGTTCGTTACACCAATCGGAAACAATAGGATAGTAATCCCAACCGTTGAAAATTTCGATACCATGCAAAAGTCCTTGTTGATAGGCTTCCTCGTGAAGTTCAGTAAATTGAAGAGGTTTATCGGCGGGAATTTCATAACCCGGGTGATTCCAAAGTAAAAACGCTCCCTGATCAGCAGCAATTTTCAACATCTTTCGCCAATCATTGACAGCAGCAGCGATGGGATTAATATCGTTCGCAAAAAGAACGTTAAAATGCCCCAGTGGAAGTTCTTTGGTAATTTCCGCACCGCGTACCAAAAGAAAATGATGTTTTTCTGCTTCCGGTTTAGCAGTATCGTACCAAATATTGAAATTCTCCGCTAATTCATTATTCAACTTGTAACGACCTTTTTTGCTGAAAAACGGGCGATATTCGATGTGATCGGTAATGGCAATGATATCAAGACCATTATCAACTGCTTCAATAATACGGTCACTCGGCATCACTTGTCCATCGGAAAAGAGTGTATGAAGATGAAAATCACCCTTGAGTACTTTGAATCCCTCAACATTCGGAATGATAATCTCCCGAGGTGAGAGAGGAAGCGGAACAACACACGGTTTCATATTAACAGTGTATGTTTTCTTTTGATTTGTTATCAAAGTATCACCTTTTGAAACAATATTTGTTGCAAACGTAGTTGTTGCCGCTCCAAGTAGAGCAGAACATTTTAAAAAATCACGACGACTTGACATTGTTTTGTCCTTTTTAATGGAGTAAAAAAATGGAGAAATATTTACAATATTTATTTTTTGATTGGCGGTATTTTTGAAATATCAATGTCGAATGTGTTATTTTTTCCGCTTTCGACAGAAATACGAAATGGTGATGTTCCAAAATCACTGAATTGTTCGGGGACTTCACGGGGAAGAGCCTTGTATCGTTCTTCCAATTCCTTTTGGTAACGTTCCCGTTCCGAAGCCGATTCTGTCGGCGATAATGACCGGGTTGGGAGGGATGAAGTATCGGGCAACTTTGAAATCGTAACTATATATTTTCCAAGAGGAACTCCGGAACCTTGCCATGATTGCTGTGTTGTTTTTATTATTGCAAGACCGGAAGAATTTGTAACACCGCTTAATGCCCATGTACTACTTCCTTCTTCAAGTCCCAAGGTTACCAATGCTCCCTGAATCGGAGTTGAATCGTTTTTAACAATAACGTTACAAGGAAAAAGTTCAGGAACATTATTCGGATGATGGTTACAACCCCAACAGAAAATAGTAAATAATAACAGGAATGAACGAAATATTGTCATTGTATGTTTCATAATAAAGTTCAAAGTGAATAATTTACAGGATAAATGTTGCAGAAGGGAATTTCTCAAAATTTAGTTTTTTTTCACAAAAATGATTTATTCATTTTCAATTTTGTGAAAAAGAAATATCGAAATTCCCTATCCGCAAACTACAATTACAGAGTCAGAAGTTTTTTGATTCACCTCCGTCGCGGGTTCCTAATGCTCCCCAAATACCATAAGGTGATTCTCCGACAAAATTCTTGCCAAGTAATGTTGTAAGTGTTACACCTACGGAAACAGCGTTAATTGTTTCGGAAACAAATCGTACTGCACCATCAGTAAAAACAACATTGACTCCGCCCGGATGATAACTGTTAGCAGATATAAGACCGTTTTCTCCGTCCGAAGTGGTTGCTTCATTACTACAGGATGGTGAATTGGGAGGAAGAATGGAATGATAGCCGATAAAAGCAGTATAAGCGTCAGCAACACGAGTACCGGTACTACTATTTCCGGAATCCTTAATTCCTCTTCCTTGTTCCCGTTTTGCGGCACAAGATGCTGCAAAACCGGTTGAACTCCAACTACTACTAACACTAATGCGTGCAATTCCACCTTGAATGTACGCCACCGAGGCTATTGCTTCAGGCGCAATTCCTGCTTCAGAAACTAACATCGTATTACTTGTTCCATCAGGAACGGAAGCGAAAGTTGTTTCCATAACCAAACCGTTTGTAAAAACACCACGATTATGACATTCTTTCAAACAATCAGGATTCATCTCTTCCAGAACAATCGCAAGTTCATCTCCAATACAACCATGGTAACTGTTTGGAGATTGTCCCTGAACTGGTTTTTGGACAGGATCAGAAGGGCACAAGAAGGATGAAATCGAATTTGCAATTGGATTAGGAATTGCCGTACCACCGTAAGGAGTGATGGTTGGAGTTGTAACGTTAGTTGTAAAACCATATTGAGCTCCGTTGGTACCGCAATTCCGAGCTTCATTAGCAAACGGTTCATAAGCGGCATTTAGTTCCATAAACGGGAAAAGAACCAATGTCCAACCAATTCGTCCTCGACCATGCCAACGATGACGATTTCCGGTAGAAGTTTGCATTGCTGCCCAACTAGCATACCCAAGTGGTCGCAGGACATCGACACACAATTCCTTTTGGCAACAAGTGGACGGAAAATGACTATAGGTATCGTGCATATTGTGACAGGCAATACCAATCTGTTTTAATTTGTTATTACACTGCATCCGTCTTGCCGCTTCGCGTGCCACTTGAACCGCCGGTAACAGTAATGCGATTAACACACCAATAATCGCAATTACCACCAACAATTCGACCAGCGTAAATCCGTTTCGGTATCCGTTTCGACGAACTTTCGAACGGAAATTATCGCCGGAACACAACATAACACACAACATGAAACATGTTGTGAGGCTTGCCATTAAAAACGGCAAAAGGTTAAATAGTTTTACAAACATTGTCTTTTCTCCTTGAGAAAAAAGGGAACATATTTAACAGATTACATAACGTATAATCTGTTTTTGCTGAAAGTGGGAAACAAACATTAGCCGAGAAACGGCAACAGAAATGTCACTCTTT
>JAITQV010000029.1 GCA_031288765.1 Planctomycetaceae bacterium | reverse complement strand
AAAGTTGAAAAATTCGGTTGAATTTCTGCCCACGGAGTCCCAACGGCGCAAAATTCGGTCGAATTTCGCCAAGCCTATTTTTTGACGGGAATTTCAATAACAACTGTTCCTAACTGTTCCTGTGAATATTTTATTTGAGGGAATTGAAATATTATTGAGGGGTTTATTGAAATAGAAAAAAAGGATAATAAAATAAGACTTCACACTTCATAAGACAGTATTTAAAAGATCAATTTCCGGCAATTGAAGTTCAAACCTTAGAGATTGAACTTCAATCTCCGGCGATTGGACTTGCAGCGTCGGCGCCGGAATTTGCAGCGCTAGCGCCGGAATTTACAGCGCTAGCGCCGGAGTTTGCAGCGCCTGTTCCGTGACTTGGATTGCCGGCGCCGGAACTTGCAACGCTAGCGCTGAGACTCGCAGCGCCGGCAATGAATATGAATCTCCGGCGATTAGACTTGAATCGCCGGTGCCGGAACTCGCAACGCTAGCGCCGGATAGGAATTGTTGGCGCTGGGACTTAAATTGACGGCGCCGGAACTCGCAACGCTAGCGCTGAAACTCGCAGCGCCGGCGCCGGAACTTGAATCGCCGGAAAATTACTAACAACCGTAATCTGTTAATGCGAAAAAATATGGAAAACAGGGCAAAACGCCCTATTTTATCAAAGTTTCAACAAATTTATGGAGGAAATTAAAAATGGGAACTGATTGGTATCCCAATTCACGGGACGAACAACTTCACATGGTAAAAATAGTGCTGCCAATACCGATTTTCATAGTAAATGGAATGATACCATTTACACAAACCTGTAAACTTTATTTATAAACAATCCCTAAACTCTAATAAACAATGGAGATATAACAATGAAAACATTATTTGATAAAACAAATATAGGGACAATGACTTTAAAAAACCGTTTTATCCGCGCGGCAATAGGCGAAAAAACATTAAACGGGTATGTGAATCAGCATATTCTGAATACATATAAAGATTTGGCGCTGGGCGGTGTTGGAACGATGATTACCGGTTTTACATTGGCGGATGAAACAGAAAAATCCTACCACATGATGGCTTTTTATGACGATTCATTCGCTAAAGGACATAAAAAACTAACCGATTTAGTCCATGCTCTTGATGCAAATATTATTTTACAGCTGGTTCATGTCGGATCAAATGTTAAAGGCGACCCCGCCGATGTAACCGTTCTCGCTCCAAGCGCTGTAAAAAATTTAAATACTAAAATTGTTCCTAAAAAAATAACCCTCAAGGAAATTAAAAATATCCAAAACAAATTTGCCGAAGCCGCTTTAAGAGCCAAAAATGCAGGTTATGACGGTGTTGAAATACATGCGGCGCACGGCTTTTTCCTCAGCCAATTTATGACGCCGTATTATAACCGCAGAAATGATTTATATGGGGGTTCCGCTCCCAATAGAGCAAGAATGATTTTGGAAACATACGAAAAAATTCGTAAATCGGTCGGCAATGATTATCCTGTTTGGATAAAAATAAATGTTACGGACGGCATTGAGGACGGAGTATCGTTTGATGATGTTTTATATTTATGTAAAGAATTATCAAACAAAAAAATAGACGCTATTGAAATAAGCGGGAATTGGCAAAATTGTAAAAAACAATCGGCATACTTTCAAAACGAAGCCGAAAAAATTGCCGCTGAAACAGAAACGGCAGTTATTTTGACCGGCGGAAACAATAATTTTGAGGAAATGACGGAAATATTAAATACTACAAAAATAAATTATTTCGGCATGGCAAGAGCGTTGGTTAAAGATCCCGGTCTGATTAGTAAATTTGTGAAAGAAAAACATTCGAAAAAACAGACAAACAGCAAAAATAAAAACAACAGAATTATCGAATAAAAGGAGAAATCTATATGAAAAAACTATTTTTAGCATCATATTTTACCGGATCGGCTAAACTCTTTGTGGAATTTACGCAAAATACTTGTTCGGGCAAAAAAGTTGTTTTTATACCAACCGCAAGTGTTCCTGAAAAAGTAACATTTTTTGTCGATAGCGATAAAAAATCATTGGCAAAATTGGGTTTAATTATTGACGAACTTGAGGTTGCAAAAGCGTCCAAAGATGAAATTGAAAATAAAATCACCAATGCCGATTATGTTTTTGTGGCGGGCGGAAATACATTCTTTTTATTGCAGGAATTAAAACGTTCCGGCGCCGACAAACTTATTGTCGAACATATAAAAAAAGGGAAAATTTATATTTCAACATCGGCTGGTTCAATAATTGTATCAAAGAATGTAGAATATATAAAATTTATGGATAGCCCCACAGCCGCTCCAGAATTAAATAATGATTTTTCGGCTCTGGGGATTATTGATTTTTATATAGTGCCGCATTGCGCGAATTTTCCGTTTAAAAAATCCGCTGAAAAAATAATTGCAGAATATTCTAAAAAACTTGATTTGCGCCCAATACATAATAAACAGGCCATCCTTGTCAAAGGCAATCAAGTAGAAACAGTTGAAGTAAAAAGCAAAAGCAAAAAATAATAAAAATAATGAAATACGCCCCTACTGTAACAGTCTATTTTTATTAACCACAGAATACACGGAACACACGGACATTAGTAAATTGATAAGATCACAAGTTTATTTTTTAAGGATACAAAATGAATACAATAACAAAAAAACATTTTGTGTTCTATTCCCTATAAATAAACGAATCTTGAAGTTGTACGCCATTACTATTTACAAATTCCGTGTATTTCGTGTATTCAGTGGTTAATAAATAGACAATTACTTGGAAAGAGTATATATAAAATAATAGTACAAATACGGTTTCGCCGCAATAAATACCCGCAAAAAAACTCTGAACCTGACAGAAAAAGGAGCTTGTTTTGACAAAAAGTAAACCAAAACAATATATTTATATTGTTCAGGCGTCGTTGGAACCTGCAAAATGCAAAATCGCTAAAACTAATGACTTGGAGCGGCGCTTGAAAGAATATAATAACATGACCGGTAAATCCAAAGATAACATTTACCGGTATTTGTTCGCCTGTGAAGTTAAGAATATGACGCAACTGGAAAACGCTATTAAAGCAAAATTTTCTATTCTTCGTGAGGAAAAAAGTAAGGAAATATATTTTTATAATTCCGCTTTATTTAAGAATTACGTAAAATTCATTAAATCTCATAAAACGTTCGTAAAAGAACTCTTTATCCAAACCGAAGATAAAAAACAACTCGTAAAAATTATAAAAAAAACCGCGCCGTCTCTTGAAGAACGAGGACTATCACAAAAAGAGTTACTGCAAAAGGCGCAAAAAAAAGATAATGATGAGTTTTATACCAGATACGAAGATGTTGAAAAAGAACTATCAATGTACAATAAAAGTATTTGGCAAAATAAATCCGTATTTTGTAACTGCGATGACGCTGTTGACGATGACGAAAGGAATACATCTGCATTTTCGTTATATTTTATTCAGAATTTCAATAAACTTGGATTAAAAAAATTAATATGTACTCATTACAGCGGCGTTGTGGATTTATTCAACCAGGGCGCAAAGGGATATATCTTTACAAAAGATGGTTTCAGGGAATTTAAGGAATACCCCAAAGGTTATACGGGCAGTTTTGACCACCCCCTATCATTGAAAATACTCAATGAAGAAACCGACATCGTATGCACAAATCCGCCTTTTTCAAGAGCAATAGATTATTGGAAAATTACCATTGAAAGCGGGAAAAAGTTTTTAATAATTTCTAACATAACAAATCCTATAACACCGGCATTTATCCCCTATTTCAAAGATAATAAAGTATGGGCTGGATTTAATGAAGTAGATTGGTTTTTAACGCCTAAAAGAGAATTTACCAGAGCGGCTGGTTATTGGTTTACAAATATTCCTGTAAAAAACAGACCAAAATATAAACAATTAAAAATCGTACCGCTAAAAGATATACCCGAAAAATATAAAAAATATGACGATTCTAAAAACTTAGTGGTAGATAACGGTTATATTCCAAGCGATTATAAAAAGCCTTTCGCCGTATCTACTCGCCCCATATTAAACGGATTATTGGAAAAGGGTTATAAAATTGTACAAGATACACAATATTTCCCGTATATAAATGGTAAAAAATGTTTCGGCAGGGTTTTGGTTCAAAAAATATAACTTGTGTATAATAAATTCGTAATATTTTAGCGGCTTTTTTGACCGTGTAAGAATTTCGTTATTCTCAGGTATTTCGTGTTTACAATCCCGATGATTCTGTTAACAAAATAAAATAGTAAAACAGACAAAAGGGTACATTCAAACAAAAAGGAGTTTTATTATGCAACGGTTTTTAATTTTTGTATTTTGTTTTTGTGTTTCTATTTCTTTTTCTGTTTCAACGGTGTTTTCGTTTGAACTCGGTGATACGGCAAAGTTTGCCGTTCGGTTCGACGACAAAACCGGTAATTTAACGGAAATCTTTTATCGCGGTGAACTCATTACGATTTCCGGCGGCGGTGATCAACGGTTCGATATTATGCAGGATTCCGAATGGGTTTTCGGCAAGGGCAAACTTGAACTTGCCGGAATAAACAAAGAATCGCCTTCGGCTGTTACGGTAACACAGAAAACCGGTGATTGGACGGCAGCGTTTCATTATTCTATTGACGTTCCGGCGGCAACACTAAAACGGAATCTCGAATTAACGTACAACGGAAAAGAATCGGCGAAAATCAAAAATTTTTGGATGTCCCTGCCGGTTTTTCCGTTCAAAAATGATGCGGAATTTTTTGTTCCGGGTCAATATCCGCCGAAAAAATACACACCGGACAACTTTGCCGAAAATGCACGGCAGGGAAGTTGGAAAAATTCCGCCCCGCTTGTGCTTCAACTCGATAAAACCAAGAGCGTGATTTTACTTTCCGACAATTTAATTGATTACGCAGACCGTCCGAACAGCAATATTGAACGGCGTGACGGCGGTGTTCGACTCACGCAATCGTTTGATATTAAGGGACATGTTCAATCCGGTTCCGTACAAAAATTAGGCGATGCTTATTTTCAAATCGTTGACGGAGACAGCGAAACGGCGTTGCTCAAAATTCACGATTTGTTGCGGAAATTGGGACATGTTCCGCCGAAAGATCGTCCCCAATGGTTTGAATCGGCAATTTTGTACTCTTTTCACCCCGGCGGAACTATCGGCAGCAATTGCCGTGATCTCGGCGGTTTCAAAAATTCAATGCCGTTGCTCAACCAAATCAAACAAATCGGTTGTAACGCTATCTGGCTCATGCCGCTTGAGGACAAGTCCATTTATTGGCCTCGTGATTATTATAAATTTCAGGATGGTCTTGGTTCATCGCCGGAAAGTGCGGCGGCGGAGTATAAGGCGTTGGTCGGGAAAGCACACGAACTCGGTTTGCATGTGTTACAGGATTCTGTTCCGCACGGCGGCGGTAATCCGAATGAGCGTTCGCAAAAACACCCCGAATGGCTTGTTCGGGAAGAAGACGGCTCAACGCTTTCCTATTGGGGTTTCGATTTCAATTATCCGACATGGATTGATTATATGGGCGAAGTTGCACGGTATTATGTCAAGGAATACGGAATTGACGGTTATCGTGTGGATGCCTGCGGCGGAAGCAAAATTCCAAATTGGAACAAAAATATTCCTTATGCCAGAGCCTCACATTCGCAATCGCAAGGCGGATTGAATATGTTGCGAAAAATTCGTCAATCGGTTAAAGAATTGCAACCGGACGGCGGAATTCTCGCGGAAGTCAACACCGGAATCTGGGGAGCGGTGAGCGACGCAACTTACGATTTTGATTTATGCTACAACGTGCTTCACGACGCCCGAAAAATTCCGGTGGACGAATTTGTAACACGTTTACGCCGCTGGCTTCACGAACAACAGTATTCGGAAATTCCCGACATGTTACGGTTACGGCATGTTGAATCTCACGATTCGCTCCGCGCCCAACTTTGGTACGGTACGGAACCGCACCGGAAATTGGTTGCGTTAACCGCGTTCATTCATGGAATTCCGCTTGTGTATCACGAACAGGAAATCGGAAATTTCGAATCGTTTCGGCAAATTTTTGAGATACG
>JAITQV010000677.1 GCA_031288765.1 Planctomycetaceae bacterium | reverse complement strand
AACTTGTTTCGGAATGGTGATTCCTGACGAGATACACTCAATCGTATCCGAAGTAAACCGAACCGAACCGTCAAACAAAGTAATATTCACGCCTCCCGAATGTTGACTGGATACGGAATGGACACCCCAACTATCACGGTTTCCACTGTAACAATTGGCAGTATTGGGCGGTAATACGGTACAAAATGCTATATAAACCGGAGAATAAGCATAAAAGACATTCTGACCGCGTCTGGCATCATAAGTACCTGCTGTGGTGGAACCACTTGCATAAGTGTATGTTGATTTGAAGTATTTTCTATTACTTGGATCAAGATAATTGAGACACTGACGCGGATTGGTTTCTAATGTCGTACCTACACCATTCATTCCTGAGATTGCAGCTTCACGGTCATCATTGGCATTTGCCGCTTTTGCTTCACTGGCGGCAATCGTGTTACTGGTTCCGTCAGTGATGGCTGCCATATTTTTCCAACCAACTTTTATAAAAGCGGATCGTACGCTGACACTACGACTTAAATCCATATCCTGATTGTGGTTTATAGCATCTCCTAAGGAATGAATAATGTTTGTACGTGTTATGATATTCGAGTCCACTTTGGAATTGGTATCAGAAGGACAACAAAACATTGGGATAGTTCCGTGAATCGGTGGTCGACTGTCCCATGGTGCCCATCTTCCGGTACCCGGAAAAACATATGTGATAATCGTATCGTAACGTGCTTGTTGTTCCAGAAATGGAAGCAAAAGCGTATTCAGAGACCAGTAATCACATGAGTACAGGGTTCCCGTAGAATCCTTGTGGGTAAGCCAACTGCGCATCGCTGGAAATGATTGGTGGGTATCGTGGTAGTTGTGCAGTGCTATGGAATACTGTTTGAGATTGTTGGTACACTGCATACGTCTTGCAGCTTCTCTCGCCGCTTGAACAGCCGGTAACAGCAACGCGATTAACACACCGATAATCGCAATGACTACCAGAAGTTCCACCAACGTAAATCCGTTTCGGTATTCGGTTCGACGAATCTTCGAACGGAAATTACCGCCGGTACACAACATGACACATAGCATGAAACATGCTATGAGGTTTGCCATACCAAATGGCAAAATGTAACTTAATAACTCTGTCATAATTTTTCTCCTTGAGAAAAAAGGTAACATATTAACAGATTACATAACGTATAATCTGTTTTTGCAAAAGTGGGAAACAAACACTAAGCCGAGAAACGGCAACAGAAATGTCACTCTTTGAGGAGCGACACGTCAGTTAAAATAGGTTTATTCCCACCGACCAAAGTGGTGTATTACATGTTTTAAAATGTAATACTGAATTTATACCTGTAGTTTCAACGCGACGCTCCCTTTTCGGGAGCCACGCAACTCTAGAAACTACAGTAATTTTCTACACGGAAAATCCGTTGGTCTGTAGAAAATCACAGATCGCCGAAACGATTTTAACTGTTGTTGACGTACTCGATTATTTTTTTCACCCGAATAAAAATTCGGGTTACTTATTTTTTAAAATATAATTTAGTCTCCTAAATGTTGAATTAAAATAATGGAAAATTATTTGATCGGTTATTCTATATTTAAAAAAATATCGGTCAAGACACCCCTCCCAAAAAAATAATTTTCGAATCTTTTCGCGTAATTTTCGCGTTTTATTTTTTGTTTTCTTACAATGGTTACAATTGGTAATAAAATTGGGTTGGTTGTGGGGATTTCATTTTGCTACTGAAATTGTTTTGTTGAAAAATAAGGTTTGTTCAAATCGTGAATAGTTACTAAATTTTCTTATAATTTTCGTGTTTTAATTTCTTCTAATAATTTTTCAATTACTGTTTCAACTACGATTTCGCCGAGTTCGCCTTCTTTTCGGCTTCGGAGGGCAAGGGTGTTTGATTCGGATTCTTTGGCGCCGACAACCGCTAAATATGGAATCAGATCAAGTCTGCCTTCACGGATTTTGGCGCCGATTTTTTCGTTACGCAAGTCTGTTGTAACGCGAATATTTTGAGCGAGGAATTTTTGTTCAAGTGATTTCGCATAATCATTGAACTTCTCACTCACCGTTAAAATCCGCAATTGCTCCGGTGAAAGCCACAACGGAAACGCCGCGCCAAAATGTTCGATTAAAATTCCGCAAAAACGTTCAAATGAACCCAACGGCGCGCGATGAATCATTACCGGCGTATGCGGTTTGTTGTCCGAACCGATGTATTCTAGGTTGAAACGTTCCGGCGACGGCAAGTTGTAATCCAATTGAACCGTCCCCAATTGCCACTTCCTGCCCAAACAATCCCGTACAACAAAATCCGCTTTTGGTCCGTAAAACGCCGCTTCGCCCTCAACAATCTCCAAACTCGGCAGCTGCATTTCACGGCACACTTTTTCCAGACTTGCCTGAGCAATTTTCCAATTTTCCGCGTTGCCGACATACTTGTCGCTCACCCAATCCCGAAAACTTAAACGCACTTCAAAATCGTTGAATCCTATTGTCTTCAGCACCGTCAGCGTCATGTCAATACAACTCCGAAACTCATCCTCAACCTGTTCCGGCATACAAAAAATATGGGCGTCATCTTGCGTAAATCCGCGAACCCGCGTCATACCATTCAGCTCGCCCGATTGTTCAAAACGATGCACGCAGCCAAACTCCGCTATCCGAACCGGTAAATCCCGATAACTGCGCGGCTTTTGCGAATACACCATAACATGATGAGGACAATTCATCGCACGCAACAAAAATTCATCGCCGTCCTGCATTTTGATCGGCGGAAATTGACTGTCGGCATAATACGGATAATGCCCCGACATTTTGTAAAGTTCAATATTCCCAATCACCGGCGTATTGACTGTCGTGTAACCGCGTTTGGTAAGTTCCTCCATAATAAAATTTTCAAGTTGACGCCGTATCACCGCGCCCTTCGGCAGCCACAAAATCAAACCTTGACCGACTCGCGAATCTATCGCAAATAATTCATGTTGTTTGCCAAGAACACGATGATCGCGCTTTTTCGCCTCTTCTATTCTATTAAGATATTCGTCGAGTTCCTTCTTGTCAAAAAACGCCGTACCGTAGAGTCGTTGGAGTTGTTGTTTTGCTGCGTCGCCTTTCCAATAAGCGCCCGCAACCGACTGCAACTTAAACGCGCCGATAAACTGCGGATTCGGAATATGCGGTCCGCGGCAAAGATCAATAAATTCACCCTGACGGTAAAATGAAACGGATTGCTGATCAACCAACCCCTCTTCAAGATGTTCCGCCTTCAGTGTTTGACCAATATCTTTCAGAATTGTAATTGCCGATTCGCGCGGATATTCAATTCGTTCAAACGAGTCGCCGAGTTTGATGAGGCGTTGTATTTCGGCTTCGATTTTGGGGAAGTCGTCTTCGGTCAAATGATGTTCCAAGAGGAAATCATAGTAGAATCCGTTCTCAACAGTAGGACCGAATGCGAGTTGGACGTTATCGTAAAGTCTCATAACCGCGCGAGCCATAAGATGCGCCGCCGAATGTCGCAAGATGTTGAGAGTTTCGGGGTCTTTTTTGGTTAATATTCGCAATTGTACGGAGGTGTTGTCGGGCAATTGAAAATCCGCATCAACAATTTTCCCGTCCACTGCCGCCGCAACCATTGCCCGCGCCAGCCCCGCGCCAATTTCACGCGCAACATCATAAACAGTAACCCGCCCCGAATATTCACGAACCGAACCGTCCGGCAAGATAACTTTAAGCATTTTTTCTCTCCTTTATGAGTAATGTAATGATAACTGTACTTTCCAAAAAATGAACAAGGTCAATATGCTTAAATTTGAGGTATTTTAAAAAAATCTCAATTTTTTGCGGCTTCTGCTTTTTGAGCAAAGGCGCATTTAAATCGGCGATAATTTTGAGAAATACTTAAAATAAAAGCATTTGACTAAAATATTT
>JAITQV010000610.1 GCA_031288765.1 Planctomycetaceae bacterium | reverse complement strand
ATGGATTCGGCGGCGGTATTTATTACGAAAATGAAAACGGAAAAGAATTGACGTTGCAAAATGTTCAAATGGATTCCGAAACAGCAAAATCCGGCGGTGCTATCTATGCGGCGACTCCGACAATCCTAAAAATTTCCGATTCGGTTTTTTCCGAAAATGAAGCAACACAACAAGACGGCGGAGCAGTTTACTTTAACTCCGTTAAGTCACAACTGGATATTACCGGAACACAATTTTTAAATAATATTGCGAAAAAAAATGGAGGAGCAGTTTATTTGCCAAACGAATCTATCGTCAAAGCAAACAGAGCAACTTTTTCTTCCAATAAAGCAACTAACGGCGGCGCAATTGGAATTGGTAGCACGGCGGAATTATATCTTTCCGGTTCAACATTTAACAATAATACCGCAATACAAAACGGCGGAGCAATTTGGATTAACGATACACGTAAAAATTTAAAGGCTTCCGATTCAATGAGTATTCTGGAGATTGATTCCAGTGCTTTCCGTAACAACGAAGCGTTCGGTAACGGCGGAGCAATTTATACTAAAAATACAGAAATAATCTCAAATGATAAGGGAGTTACGTTTAGTGACAACAAAGCCGATCAAAACGGAGGAGCATTGTATGCCGAAAATTCCGATTTGAACCTGATAAACGTAACCTTTTTCAACAATGAAGCAAAAAAAGGCGGCGCAATTTATTTTCTGATAAACAAAGATAATGTTCAGGATCGGGAAATTACTCTGACAACGACAACCAATGCCGTTAATTATTTTACCGGAAATAAATCAGACGATAAAGCCAACTCGATTTACTTTGACGTTGAGGCTCAAGATAAAATATCAAAAATAAGTCTCAATGTTAAGTCGGACGGGATTTTGAATATGGTTGATCCGATGGTTGTTGACATTAAGAATCAAAATCTCGATCTTGATATTGTTAAAAGCGGAAGCGGAAAATGGTCGCTCGGAGGAACGAACGATTTTAGCAATACAAAAACCGGAACAACATTTGATGTTAAAAGCGGAATTTTTGAATTACAAAACGGCAGCGAACTTTTACTGACCAATAATAATGATACTGGTGATTATTTTAAGTTATATTCCGGCGCAACTTTTGCAACAACAGGTCCGGTTACGGCGTCCGCAATTACCAACCTGAAAACAACATCGCTTGATTTTGCTGTTGGTTCGAAGATGCAGCTTGACGGTAATTTGGCTCTTAATATTGAGAACATTTATACTATTGCTTCAACTTTGAGCGGTAGCGGCGGTTTTACGAAACAAGATGACGCCGTACTGACTTTCAGCGGAATAACTAATAATTACAACGGAAACGTTACGATTGAAGGCGGCAGTTTTATAATTTTGAAAGATGTCGATGTTGCCGGTACCGGACATTTCATAACGGAAAAAGGCGATTTTTTTATGGATCGCGATACCGAATTGAAGTTACACGCCGATCTTAATCAGCCAAGTCTTGTTGCGAAAACGGTTTCGATTGATAAAGTTTATTTGGATATTAGCGGAATCAGCAGTAATGACCAACAGAAAGAGTTTATTCTCATTCATACGACTGACGGGATTACCGGAAATTTCAACACGGTTAACGGTAAAACCGAAACATTTGCATCCGAAGTTGATTATCTTACATTCAGTCTTGGTTTTCTGAATGATCGCAAAGATTACGGCGGAACTATCGGATTGCGCTGGTACAGTAAAAATGAAACACTCCAAGCATCCGGCGTGTTTACGTTACCGAAAGAAGAAAATTATTTCAATGTCGGAGTTGAACTTCACGACAATAAAACCAATCTTGAAGACGATTGGGGAGGTACAACGCTTGATAAATACGGACTCGGAACGCTGGAACTTTCCGCAACAAATACTTACAGCGGCAAAACAACAGTTCACGGCGGCGAATTACTTTTAACCGATAAACAAGGAACCGGACTTGGTAATGCGGTTGTTGAAGTACAAAGAAATACACGGCTTGGTCTTAATTTTGACGGAAAATATACAAAAACGATTACCGGTATGGGGCAGGTGATTCAGCACGGCGGCACTGTGGAACTCACCGGAAACAATACGTACACCGGCGGAACCGTCCTGAAAAACGGAACAATGGAATTCACCGCCGATAATCAGTTTGGAACCGGTACGATAACGTTTGACGGCGGAACATTAAGAAACAAAGCGGAAACTTCTTTGAAACGCACTGTCCTTATTAATGACAATAAAAACGCTCAATTCGATACGCCGCTTTTCAGTAACGATTTCAAGTCTTCACTGACATTTAACGGTACGATTTCCGGCAAGGGCGGATTGGAAAAAACCGGCGACGGAATTTTGACATTGACCGGAAAAAATACTTTTGAAGGAACATCGTATGTCCGTAACGGCGGACTGAATATTGAAGGTTCCGTTGAATCTGATGTTCGGGTTCAGCCGTTTGCCGCTGTTTCCGGTTCCGGTAACATTAAAGGCGATTTGTTTATTAGCCGTGACGGTTATTTCGATTGGTATTTTTCGCCAAACCAAGCCGCTTCGGAACCGTTAAATGTAACCGGTTCCCTCTATCTTGCGGAAGGAGCGGTTTTCCGTCCGCGAACAGATTCCGCTAATTTTACAAATCAAATTGTTAATTGGACGGTATTAACGTATGGTAAAACACTTGGCGGACAATTCCTCGCCGTTGATGATACATTTAATGCTTTTTACAATTTTGAATTGGATTATTCGGTGAAGGGCGAAATTCGTGTCAACGGGGAATTGTTGAGTCATCCGCGTGCATTGGGCGATGTTGTTACAACCGGACTTTCCATCGCAAACCGTAAACTGTACCGAAATGCGTTTATCGAAATGTTACGGGAAACAATGTACCGTAAAACGGCAACGCGTAACGGCAATGGTTTGGTTCGCGGACAAGCGGTTCAACCGACGCGTTCCGTTTGGTTTACTCCGTCAGCCCGCGCCAACCGTTTCGCCAGTACATTTGTCGGCGGCATTTATGATTTCGAGGCTTACGGGATGCAAACCGGTTCAACATTCTGGTCGAATAACAACAGTTCACTGGGATTGATGATCGGTTACGAACGCGGCGCACTCCGAAACCGGCTTGATTGGATTCGAAGTCATGATTACCAGATTGGTTTGTATTTCGGTCACATTTTTCGCAGCGGTTCCGAATTTCGCAGTTTTATCGGCGGAGGATTCCAAACATTTACGGCATCACGTAACGATATGGTCGAAACGTACATGACCAAGTATGACGGTTCAAGTTTCGAAATTAACACCGAATTCGGAAAACTCTTTGCCGGTCAAAACGGTACGTTATTCCGTCCGTACTTTGCGGTGGATATTGAATATAGCGGACAAACGGCAGCGCAGGAAAAAGAAATCGGCAATGCGTTCCGGCATTACGGGCGGGCGGATCTTTCGCAGTTTTTTGTACGGTTTGGGGCTGATGTTGAAAAACGCTGGCAATACGTTGACATCAACGGCGGAGCAAGTTATACCGGATTACTGTTTGGTCAGACTCGCGCTCAAGCGCCGATTTTCTATCCGACACGCGGTGCCGGAACAACTTCCTATGGTGCACGGCTTGGACGTTCATCTATAACATTGAAAACCGGTTTGAACTGGCACTTGAATCGTCAAAGGGTAAACACTATTTTCCTGGACTATTTTGCTGATATTTATTTGGATCGAACCGGCAAAGTTGCTGATACCATGCAGCATTCGGGAAATCTCGGAATTTTGGTACGGTTTTAAACTCATTTTAGTTACCACACCGAATACATTAAGAAATAATTTGTGTCCTGTTAGGAACACAATGTCGGTTAAAAACAATAGATATGATATTTTGGCGGAATATTCGCTAAAATCTTGTAATTAAAAGGTAGGCGGTGGTGGGTGAAAACCCTTCACCGAAACGCCGCCTTCCTATTACGTGAAACACCATGGGCGATTTCGTTTCAATTCGGATTGGAGAATATCCATACAGATATTCACATCATCAACGATTTGGAAGTCATACATACCGATATTGATGAAATCGGCGCCGGATTCAAATGCGAAACGAATTCCGTCATTCGGGTGAATCGCACCGGCAGCAAGAACCTTGAAACCAATCCACGGTTGTTTGAGCGAGTT
>JAITQV010000644.1 GCA_031288765.1 Planctomycetaceae bacterium | reverse complement strand
CGGCAACCCTTCGCCGAACGGTTGCTTGCCGATAGGCAATCCAAACAACCAACATGACAAAAATTCATTGTCGGCTGACGCCGACGCAATCGCTCGGCGAGCGATTGCCTACCTTTTGTCGGTTTGAGGATTCTGATGCGCTGCGCTTCACCGCCGGTTATGCACATCCTACCCTGCGGGCTTAGGAAAAAATCAGATGGAAAAAGAGGTTTCTTGCGCCATAGTTTGACAAAAGACCGAATAGATACCAATTTTTTAAAAAATATTTCCGCATGTATCGTGAAATTTCGTAGAAATTGGGTAAAATATCGGAATTGTTACATTGTTA
The DNA here is from genome assembly GCA_031288765.1 of Planctomycetaceae bacterium. GTDB lineage: Bacteria > Planctomycetota > Planctomycetia > Pirellulales > Thermoguttaceae > WRKP01. The sequence continues at coordinate 4,785 of JAITQV010000644.1, read as the reverse complement.
TTGGGAAATCATCCGTTTTAAGAAGTTCTCTGATGTTTATCCGTTATGTTATTTTATCGTTATATTAAACAATCCGTTTTGTTTCAGAAACCGTTTATCCTGTTTATCATCGCAATTGTAGGACTGGCTGCTGTTTGTTTTGGGCAGGAAGAAAACCGGAAAAATAATACGGAACCTATTCGGTTTCGGCGTTGGCTGGCTCCGTTAGACCGAATTGACGATTGGCCCTACGGACCCGGTCGTTATTTGCCGTTAGACCGCAAAGTTTTCGAACAATGGACGGAATTGTCAAAACAAACCTCCGGTCAAATCAACCCGGAAGAATGGAACGGTTTAACACGAATCGTTCTTGAAGCAAAATTGGAAGGTCGGCAATTGATTCAAGGACAAGGTTGTTTTGAAATTCAATCCGGCACCGCAAAAACCGGAAATTCTATTTCTTTTGATTCATTGGGATTTTGGATTGATCGGTTGACATTGGAAAACGGTACACCTATTCCGCTTGTCCGTGAACCGGATGACAAAATTCATCTGATTCTTCCCGACGAAAAAGAAACAAAAACACAACGGGTTCTCTTTCATTGGTCGCTCCGAAGCCGAAACGATACACAACGTGATTTATCGTTCCATTTTTCATTTCCGCCTTGTCCTGCTGTTGAGTTGTTACTGGAATTGCCGGTTTCGGCGGTTCCGGTAATTTCGAGCGGTCTTGTTATGGAAGAACCCGCCGCAGAAAAAACATTACAAACACCGCAAACACCGCCAATATCAATACAACAAACACCGCAAACTTCCGACATACAGAAACAGAAAACACCGGAAGAAAAAAATAATATTCGGCGGTGGCGGATTTTGCCGAGTCGCAATATGCCGATATTGCTGACGGTTACTCACGACGAAAAATTGCAACCGGCACGCCAAAAAACAGCAATTCAGCAAACGATACGTTACAATATTACGCCGCAGGGAACGGATGTTGCCGCAAAGATTTTTTTTGATAAATCAGACGTACACCTAAGCGAGTTATTTTTGGAACTGGAATCGCCGCTTCGTGTGGTTGATGTCCGGTACGGCGAACAAGCCGTTTCCTGGTCTCCCTTAACAGCAACAAAAAATTCGCCGGTAACCCGTATTCATATTGATCTTTCCGGTGTTGCCAAAGAGGAACCGCGTGAATTACTGCTTGAAGCGGTTTGTTCGGTTCGTGAAAATCAGCCTTGGTTGTTGCCGCGTGTTCGTGTTGTTTCTTCCAACGTATTTTGGAAAGAAACACGTTGCGGCGTCCATGTTCAGAGTCCTTTTTTGGTACGGAATATTTCCTGCGAACGCGCTGTTCAAGTTACACCGCGCAATCCGATTGAACGCGGAGATTGGGAACAATTCGTCTTTCAATTTTTTGAAGAAGATTCTCAAATTATGGTGGATTTTGCGCCGCATATTCCCCGTGTCCATCTGAACAGCGGTGTGCAGGTTCAATGGGGAAACAATGAAATTCGCGGGAATATGATTGTTGATTGTTCGGTTGCCGACGGTAATTGTTACACGCTCGAATTTCCTGTTTCACCTCATTGGACAATTGATTCGATACGAAGTATTTACTGGACGATTGATTCGACAAAAGTTTCCGGCGGCGACGAAATTCTCACATGGAATGTCATTGATGTACAAGATTCCCGTTTCAATCATTCGAAATCTTTAAGAGAAAACGGAGAACCGTTGAAAATTCTTGCCGTTCAATTAAAGCATCCGCTTCGGTCACGCAAATTGCTTCGTCTTCAATTGACCGGACGTTTTCAATCCGTTGCGCAAAACGATTTCCGTTTGAGCGATGTTTCGCCGCTTTCATTGCATTACCATCGGGACGAATCCCATTATATTGCCGTTGCGGTTCAATCGACAATTCCGTATCATTTGCAATATCGTTCCCCGAATCATTCGGCGTTTGAGATTCATTATTACGATTCGCGGTTGAGTCAATATTTTAGTGATTTGCCGTCGGGACTTCTTTTTCCTCTGAACACGCAAACACAGGAAATTCGTTTCGGTATCGAACGCCTGAAACCGAATTACAGTGCGGAAATCACCGGAAATGTGTTACTCAAAGAAAAGGAACTCGTTCCGTCATTCCGTTTTCGGTGTCAACCGGTCGATTCGTCGGTTGATCGTGTTTATGTTCATTTATTGCCGGGGCTTCGTGAAAAAACTCAAGACGGTCAAAACGGAGTTTGGACATGGTCGGGTACTTCGGAATCCATTCAACCGCTTCAAGTACGTTTATTGTCCGAAAAAGAACAGCAGGAAATTCTCCCGTTTTTGGAACAACAATCTCTTACCGGTTTATCTATTCGCGGTGAAACATGGGAGATTCGTCCGGCGGTTCCGCAAACGGCGGCGTTTGAATTTCGGGCGGTTTCCTCAATACCGCTTTCGGATTCCATGCCGGTTCCTTTGGCGTCGTTGCCTCTGGCAACCGCTCAAAAAGGAGAAATCTATATCGAATCGCCAAAACTGTTTCAATATCATATTATCAATTCACGGCTTAAATCAATTCCGACCGTTCCGACGGAATGGTATCGTTATCAGGAAATCCGGTCGGCGTTTCGGTACGATCCGGCGGAGGAACCCCGCTTTTCGTTACAGCCGCCGCTTACCATTCAGCGATTGAACCGCGAAGAAACATTGCCGTTTGCTTGGATTTGGGCGCTTCGTCTTGATACCCGCTATGAATCGGAAGGTATTGTCAAAAACAATGCGATTTTTCTGCTGGAAAATCATGGAAAAGATTCGCTTCGGATACGTTTGCCCGACGGAATGAATGTCGGTAATGTCCATGCGGTTTGGCGTGATGACCGGCGAATTTCCTGGCAGCCCGATTATGAAAACGATCAGGACAAAACCGATCAATCAATCATCAATCATGTTACCGATCAACAATATTCGGTACAGGATAAAACGCCGTTGCAAAATATTGTGGTTGTTTCTTTGCCGGAAGGCAGCCGTTTTGTTTCCGTTTCGTTGGAGTATTCTCATCAGGACACGCCTCAGAACAATCAACGAAAATTGAAACCGGAATATCCTTCGGTTGATATTCCGGTTCTTTCTCAAAGTTGGACGTTGTGGTTTCCGCCGGAATTTGAGGTGAATTTACATTCTCCGGTTACATTAAAATCTTCAGAGTATCATTCTCTTCCGTTACAGAAGGCGATAAGTCCTTTTTTGACAAATCCTCGGTTTGATCCTTTTACTTCCGCCGCATGGAGGGAACTTTTTTGGGGTAAAAGCCGTTATCAGGATGCCGCCAAAGCCTCGCAGGTTTTTTTCAACTGGATTACCGCCGAATTGACAAGGAAAAACCCTGTTGTTTCCGGTTCCGAAAGGAGTTTGCTCAATCTCAACACTTCGATTCCCAATGAACCCATCCAAACAACAAAAAATACAATAAATTGGGGTGATGTATTCGGTAATGAAAAACGATTGCTTGAAATGTTGGGGGAGATTCGGCAGGACAATGAAAAAGGTGTTGAAGTCAGGGTTATACTTGATAAGCAATCGTTAATGATGCTTGGTGTTGCGTCTTCGGCTCCGGTTTCCTTTCCCGAAACAGGTTTAACCGAACAACAGGGAACAAAATTATTTGAACACACCGGACTGGTTTTACTTGTCTCTTCAAAAGTCAGAACGGATAAAATCAAAGAGTACACATTTTATATTACATCGTTCTTGACCAATTCTCTGAACCGGCGTTTTTTTTCCGGGTCGATTAGTAATTGTTCGCGGTATATTCCTGAGACGGTTGATCCGATTCGGATTTCTTCCGGTTTATCGGGTTCGTTGGAGCAGACCGGGTTTAGTCATCCGCAATGGCTTTTTTTAGAGGAATGGCTTCGGGACACGGCGCCGCTTTCCATGCCTTGGTCGGTTTCCCCGACTATGATTCGTTTGGCGTCGGTAATGCCGAATTGGACGGCGTTTGAAATGTCCGGCAAAACCGATCAATCATTCTACATTGTTCCTCGCGGAACATTTGCCGCTTATTATTGGCTGGCGTTTTTGACGGCGCTTGTTTTGACAACACGAAAACCGTTTTCTTCGCCGGTTTTTCTTGTGATACTTTTGGTAGTGTTTGAAATTCTGATGCGGTTGGCAATACCTTCTTTTATTGATATTCCGGGCGGGGCATTTTGGGGAACTGCTGTTTCGCTTGGGTTTGGAATGATCCGTTCTCAGTCTGCAAACGGTTCTCCGGCAAAAATAAAACGTTTTCCTCGCCGAACCCGCTCAACCAACAAATCGCTTGCCGAACCGACCAATTCGGAAAATTTATCCGAACCGCATTAAAAGATTGTTTTGGGCAACGGTTTTTAGAGTTTACTTTTTGACGATGGCGGGCAGGACGCCGCGTTCCGATACAATAGTCATTTGTTACCGTTCGAAGTATCCTCAAGTTCCAACAAGGCAGAGTTCCTGCTCAATTCGTTCAAGCCGAGCTTCGATCTGGTTGTCAACAACTCCCAGCGACGTCTCAAGAATACAACCGCCGGGGGAAATCTTCATATCGGGAACAATTTCCGTTTGTACGGATTTGGTCATTTCACGCACTAAGATATCAATTTGCGGCTGCAAGGTATCGTAATCACCGGAATTCAAACGAACCCGCACCGTTGCGCTGCCCGCCCCCAACTCCAACACCTCACGCAATAACTTCAACGGTACATCAATCATCTCCGGTAATGACCGCGATACCGCCCGTTCCGCAATCCGTGTCGCAACTTTGATTGCGCTTTG
>JAITQV010000407.1 GCA_031288765.1 Planctomycetaceae bacterium | reverse complement strand
GAACAACTCAAAGAATTACGGAAACATTGGAATCCGGTTTCATTGCCGCAAATTCGCAACGCAATTGAGAATGATATTCCGTTGCCGGATCGGGCGGTTCATATTTCTTTTGATGATGGTTATCGAAACAATTTGACTCTTGCCGCTCCGCTGCTTGCCCGGTACGACATTCCCGCAACGATTTTTGTCGCGACAAACCTAATCGCGACGCATGGTCAGCTGATTTGGTCTTTGGAACTTCATGAACGACTTACTGCTTTGCCGGATTCTGAAGTTGAGATTGGCGGAAAAATATATCCGTTACCGCCGCCCGAATCTCCGCAACGATCAGAACTGGCTCTCGAACTGCTTAATCGTATTAAACGTTTTGCCGCCGAAGATCGTGATATTTTATTGCAAAAATTGCGGAGCCGTGTTACAGTTGATTTGACGCCTTCTTGGAAACGGGAACTGTACGAATTTTTGGATTGGGACGAACTTCGTTTACTTCACGGGCAGGGAATAGAGATTGGCGCGCACACACTTTCGCATCCTGTTCTTTCCGATCTTGATCAAACGGAATTGAACCGTGAACTTTTGGAGTCAAAAAGATGTCTTGAACGTGAACTTGGTACGGAGTGTAATGTTCTTGCGTATCCGTTTGGTTCGGAGTATGATTTTTCTGATCGGATTGTTGAGGCGGCGCGGCGTATTGGTTTTCGTCTTGCGTTTACGTTGCAGGAATGCCGTAACGCTGTCGAATTGGATGCGATGCGGATTCATCGGATTTGTATTCACCGTGAACATTCACTTAATTCATTTCGTGCGTTAATTTCCGGTTTGCGGAATGTTTCATTATTCTTGCCGTGATTGGGCAAAATAAAACGTTAATACGTGAGGATAAAATGTCAGCACTTACTCCCAAAGAATGGGTTGAAAATTGGAAACGTGTGGGACCGATACTTGAAGAGATTAAAGCCCAAGAGTTGCAATTACTCGATCGGCAAGAAAATCGGCAAGAGATGATCCGACACCTTATGTCGATGTGTAACTGGTGTATTGAACACTCCGAACCGCGCCTAACATCCGGTCTTGTCGAACAACAACGCTGGTTTGCCAAAGCAAGAAATAATACAACAAAAAATGACACTCAATAATTGCAGCAATAATTACCTGTTGCAGGCGGCACTCGAAATTCAGGTTTTTTTCGAATTACATAAATGGGAGTTCGCTTTTATTGGCGGGTTGGCAGTTATCCGTTGGGGAGATTTGCGGACAACGGTTGATGTTGATGGTACATTGTTGACAATGTTTATCGACGATGAAAAGTATATTAATACAATACTTGCCCATTTCAAACCTCGCATTACCGATGCACTGCAATTCGCAGTGAACAATAGAGTGTTGCTTCTATCATCTTCAAGCGGTGTAGGAATTGATATTTCACTTGGCGGATTACCGTTTGAACAACAAATGATAGAACGATCTTCATTGTATGAATTTGAAACGGATTGTTTTTTGCGGACTTGTTCGGCGGAAGATTTGGTTATTCTGAAGGCATTTGCAAACCGCGATAAAGATTGGGCGGATGTCAAATCAATTTTATTACGTCAAAAGGGCAAACTTGATTTGAAATACATAAACGAAAATCTTTCTCTATTTTGTGAATTAAAAGAATCGCAAGAAATCATTACAAGATTTAGTAATTATCTGGAAAATTAAATGTTTACAAATATTCATGAATCCCGAAATACAAATACAGATATTAAAATCCCCCGAAGAATTTAAGCATATCCGTGAAGAATGGAACATGCTGACAGATTATTGTGTTTATCCCAATGTATTTCTTCGTGCGGAATGGCTGCTTGTGTGGTGGAAGCGGTTCGGGAGTAAACTCGGAACATTTCATATTTTAATTGTTCGTAATCAGGGGCAATTGATTGCCGGATTACCGCTGTTTCGCGAACGAAACGGAACATTAAAATTGCTTGGTTTTGACGGTGTAACTTGTCCCGAATATCTTGGTCTTGTTGTTAAAGCGGAATATTTGGAACAAACCGCTCAGGAATTAGCGCAATTTCTTATTTGTCAGAAAAACTGGACGCAACTTTATTTTGAAGACTACGCCGTCGAAGACACGGGAACATCACGCTTTGTCGAAATACTTAAACAACAATTACCAAGTTGGGAACGTGCAGGCGAAGGGCGTTATCATATTCCGTTACCGGAAACGTATGAAGATTATTTGATGACACGCGGACAAAATAATCGTTATAAAAAGCGTAAGGAATTGAAAAAAGCGGTTGAAGAATATCATGCTCATCTTGTGGAGCCGGAGATTTCGGAGATTGATCGGTGGTTTTCGGAGTTACAGCGGCTTGGAATTGCGGCGTTGGAGCATAAGACATTACCGCCGCTGGCGCGTGAAGATTTTTCAGGGTTGGTTTATGATTTGATTGTTGAACTTCTTCCGCGTAAGGAGTTCAGGATTTTCGTGCTTTATTATGGCGACAAACCGGCTGCGTTCAAATTAGGTTTTGTTTATGCGGGCAAATTTTATGATTACCTCACGGGTTTTGATCCCAATTTGCCCGGACGTGCGGGTAATATTGTTATTCATTTTATTTTGATGCGGTTAATTGAGGAAGGTTTTCGGGAATTTGATTTTTTGCGCGGATTGGAAGATTACAAGACGCATTGGACGGAACATTTGCGGCAAACACAAACAATAATTATCTTCCGCCGTTACGGAATCGCTTATTACAAAACACAATTTGTTGAAAATAT
>JAITQV010000546.1 GCA_031288765.1 Planctomycetaceae bacterium | reverse complement strand
TCCAACGCATCACATTGGGGTGGTGTGAACAACGGCATAATCACATATCCAATCCGTTTTGAATCCATTATTATTGACGGAACCCGCAAAGCCTGCGGTCCTTATTCCGTATCGATTTCATCACCGGTTTTGATTTATGAATGAATAAACGGCTTTTGAGAACAGTTACAAAATGGAAATACTTATTGATCGTGTTAGGATTACGAATTATCGTGCAATAAAAGACCTTGAATTGACGCTTTCGCCTTTTACGATTCTTGTGGGAGCGAATAATTCAGGGAAGACAACGTTTCTACGGGCACTTCATTTAGCACTCGGAGAAGGAAGAAAATCTATTTCCAAAGAAGATTTTCATATTGATAATACCAAAGTTGCCGACGAAATTATTATTGATGTACGTATTATTCCTGTTGATAAAGAGAATAAACGGTTACAAGAATTTGACGAGGTTTGGTTTCCCGGTTTATTTATTGAATCGCAAATTCAATATGATAAAAACGAAATGGCTTATGTTTCTTTTCGGACACGAATTAAACCTGACGAAAGAAAAAGCGGCGGTTATTCTATTGAACGTACAATATTATCTGAATGGGATGAATCAAAAGATTATCCTAACAAAAAAATTGAGACTAACACATTAACACGTTTTGAACCTATTCCGCTTTATTTTGTTGATGCTCAACGTGACATTTTGCAAGATATACGAGATAAAAATTCATTTTTCGGACGATTAGTTGCTCAAATTAATTTCGATGAAAAGAAAGTTAAAGAGTTGGAAAAATTATTGGCTAATTTGAATCAAGAAATCATCAACAACAGTCCTGTACTTCGGCATCTTTCCGAAAGATTAGCGGAACTCAACGAAACAATCGGTACAAAAAATTCAAATATTGAGATCACTCCGGTTCACAAAAAAATTCGAGACATTGGTCGCGGATTGAATATTCATCTCAAAGAGCAGCATTTGGAATCGTTACCGCTGGATTATCATGGAATCGGTACTCGAAGCTGGGCATCACTGTTAGCATTGAAAGCGTTTATTTCTTGGAGTATTCTGGTATCGAAAAAGAATGAGGAACCGTTTCATCCAATTCTCGCATTGGAAGAACCTGAATCACATTTACATCCTAACGCTCAACGGCATCTCATTTCTCAACTAGTAAAAATGGAAGGTCAAAAAATTGTTAGTACCCATTCGCCATTTATTGTTGCAACATGTCCTTTGTCCAGTATTCGTCATTTTTATAAAACTGAAAATGGTATAAAAATAGGAATGCCCGGTAAATTGCTTTCTCCAAAAGAAATGAAAAAAATTGAACGCGAAATAATAAACACAAGAGGTGAGCTTCTTTTTGCAAAATGTATTGTTCTTTGTGAGGGAAGTACCGAAGAGCAGATGTTACCAATTTTCGCAAAGAAAAAATGGGAACAAAGTTCTTTCGAATTGGGAATTTGTTTCGCTGGAACAGGAGGTGGTACAAACTATAAAAGTTTTATCACATTTTGTCGTTCATTAAATATTCCTTGGTTTATACTTGGCGATAGTGAACCTAAGATTGTTTCAGTTTTAAACAAACATCTCAGTGACCTCCAATTACAATCTTATGATAAATACGACAATATTATTCTTATTCCAAATGGTGAAAATATTGAACAATATCTCATCAATCAAGGTTATCAACAGGAATTAAAAATTGCTATCTTTGAAGCAGAAAAAGAGAATTGTAAAAATAAGAATCACGCAAAAGCAAAAGAAAAAGAAATACAAGAATATAATGATACTCAAATACTTGATTATTTGAAAAACAATAAAACAAAACTTGCTACTTATATTGCCGAGGCAATTGTTACTTGTGGAGTTGAAACCCGACGGATTCCAGATGTATTTCAAAAATTGTTTGATAAAATTCAAAAAGAAATAGGCGTGAACAAACAGGAGGTCAATGAATGAGCCAATTAAATCTTACTCCTAATCAGAGACAAGTTGTTGAAAGTGATGCAGATGCAATTCTGGTACTTGCCAATGCCGGATGCGGTAAAACGCATGTTCTTACTGAACGTGTACGTTTTCTTCTTGAGCACAAACGGAAATCTCACGCTCTTGCTTTAACTTTTACCAATAAAGCCGCAGAAGAAATGGAAAAGCGGCTTACTGAAAATATTTATGATATTCGGTCAAAAGCCTTTATCGGAACGATTCATAGTTTTTGTATGGGAATGATTGGTAACAGAGGAATGTTAATCGGTTACCCTGAAATGCCTCATATATTTGAACGTGATTCAGATCGCAGGGAATTACTGATTCAAGTAATTAAAAATTCCGACGCATTATTCAAATCTTTTCAACAAAAAAACGAACAGGAACAAAATAAATTCATTAACGATGCCATGCTAAACATCGGAATGAAAAAGAAGAACTTATCTAACCGTAAAAATAACAGTAGCGGCAATAGTCGTAATAATATAGACATTGATTATTTATTTCAAGAATATAACGATCTGCTCGTTTCACAAAATGCGATTGATTATGATGACATTATTCTTTTAGCGCATAAAATTCTTATTGATAATCCTAAAATCGCTGAACTTTACCGTAAACAATATCATTATATTTTAATTGATGAAGCACAAGACCTAAATTTTGCCCAGTACGAATTTATTAAGGCTTTGTGCGGAACAGAGCATCGAAAGATTATGATGGTTGGTGATCCTGATCAGGCGATCTATGGTTTCAATGGATCGGATAAAAAATACATGGTAGAATTTTTTCCAAAAGATTTTTCGGCAACAATTTTATATCTCAATGAAAATTTCCGTTCCAGTAAAGAAATTTTGAAAGCGGCTAATCGTCTGATTTCCAATCGTTCGAAAATTAAAATCAATTCACCATTAAACGGTTTGTTTGAATTCCAACCTCTAACGGATCCGCAGAAGGAAGCGGAATGGATTGTTGAAAAAATTATGTACTATCTTAATCATGGACATCCTGATATTATTGGAAAAGTAACCGAAGATCGTATTGCTGTTCTAGGACGAACAAAGTATATTTTTGCTCCGATTGAAGAATTGCTCAAAAAAAGACAAATCCCTTATTTTATTAAGAAACCGTCTGATGTTACAAATTTCGAAAGTGAGTTTGTTCGAATGTTTGATCTTGGCTTACGGTTACTTGACAATCCAAAGGATTCTTTACATTACAGACAACTCTTAAATTTACTCAATTGTCCCGATAACGAAGTTATACAAACAGATTTTATCGAACAATTAAAAATAATTTTCAAACACATTCCTCCAAATCAAAAGTGCATTTTTGAAAAATTATCTCAGGTGTGGGGTCTTGTTCGTAAAAGCATTGCTAATTTCACTGCCGCACTGGAACAAATGAAAGATTTTTTAGAACAAAAAAGCGAGGATGAACGCGATATTACAGCGTTAGAAGACATTAAAGAATATGAGCTATTGTGGAAACAATATTGCCGTCAAGTTGCCGGAGAGTCAAGGACGCTGTCACATTTCCGCAGCCAAATTGCTTTAGGAATGCCCCGTAACAACAAATTACAATCAGGAGTAACACTGGGAACTATTCATTCAGTCAAAGGATTAGGATTTGATATTGTTTTTCTTATGGGAATGAATGAAGGAACGTTTCCTGATTACCGTTCAAAAAACAATCCCAAAGCATTGGCGGAAGAAAGGAATAATGCGTATGTTGCTATGACGCGTGCTAAGCGGTTATTATTTATTACTTATCCGCAGTCTAAAGAAATGCCTTGGGGGGAATATAAAAAACAATTTCCTTCCCGATTTATTGATTGGGTTAAAAAAACAGATTAACAAATATTTTTTGCAATATTTTAATTTTGGGGAAACCGCCGATATTAAAAACGAACGAATTTCCCATAATAGTACACTTTTTATTGGGTGAAACTGTTTTCCGTTGGTTACAGTTTTGATTTTTGAACAATTTTAACTTTACCATAACTAAAATTTATGACAAACAACACAAACGAATCTGTTAACGAATTTACTGTTTTACAAGGGTCTTTGCCCGAAGCCAATGAAGATTACACGGCAAAAGACCTTGAACATTTGAGCGATCAGGAACACGTGCGAAAACGACCGGCAATGTATATCGGCGATACAACCAGCCGCGGATTGCACCATCTGGTCAGCGAAGTTGTTGATAATTCCATCGACGAGGCAATGGCCGGCTTTGCGACAACAATTCTCGTACAAATTAACAACGACGGTTCCGTTACCGTTGAAGACGACGGTCGCGGAATTCCGGTTGAAGAACATCCCGATTTGAAAAAATCAACACTCGAAGGTGTGATGACGGTTCTCAAGTTCGGCGGTAAATTTTCAAAAGGCGCATATCAGACTTCCGGCGGTTTGCACGGAGTTGGTGTTACGGTTGTTAATTTCCTTTCGGAATGGTGTGAAGTTGACGTGGCACGCGGCGGCGCCGTGTATCATCAGGAATACGCACGCGGTATTCCAAACAGTCCCGTTGAAAAAGTCGGGAAGTCCGAAAAACACGGTACAAAAACAACCTTCATGCCGGATGAAGAAATCTTCCCCGAACGGAAATTCGATTACAATATTTTATACCGGCGTTTACAGGATTTAGCGTTTCTCAATCAAGGAGTCAAAATTATTTTCCGTGACACGAGAAATAATTCCGAAGAAATATTTCAATCCCAAAACGGGTTGGTCGATTTTGTCCAAAATATGAACCGTTCCACCGAACCGGCACATCCCGAAGTTATCCATATTGTTGGCGAATCGGAAGGAGTTACGGTTGATGCTGCGTTACAATATACGGTTGAATATTCCGAAAATCTGCGGTCTTACGTGAACAACATCTATACCATTGAAGGCGGCACACATCTTTCCGGTTTTCGTACGGCATTGACGCGAACATTAAATGCTTACGGTAAAAATTCTTCCTTGTTAAAGGATAAGACGATTCTTCCGACAGGCGAAGATTTTCGTGAAGGTTTAACATCGGTGATTTCCGTACGTGTTCCCAATCCCCGTTTTGAAGGTCAGACCAAAACAAAACTCGGCAACAGCGAAGTCGAAGGTATTGTCAATTCAATTATCGGTGAGCAATTGGCAAAGTTCCTCGAAGAGAACCCCAAAACCGCTCAAATTATTGTTAAAAAGGGAATTGTTGCAGCGGAAGCGCGTGAAAGTGCACGAAAAGCCCGTGCGCTTGTTCGGGAACGCAAAGGCGCTCTTTCGTATGGCGGTTTGCCGGGAAAACTTCGTGATTGTTCCAGCAAGGAAGTCGATAAATGCGAATTGTATCTTGTCGAAGGCGATTCCGCCGGCGGCAGTGCCGAAGGCGGACGAGTCCGTGAATATCAGGCGATTTTGCCGCTTCGGGGTAAAATATTGAACGTTTATAAAGCCGCCGACAGCAAGGTTTTGGCAAACGAGGAAATCCGCAGTATGATTGCCGCACTTGGGAGCGGAATCGGCGAGGAAATTGATTTATCGAAACGCCGTTACGGAAAGGTGGTGATTATGACCGATGCCGATGTTGACGGTTCTCATATCCGTACACTTTTATTAACGTTCTTTTACCGGCAGATGTACGAATTGATTAAGGCGGGGCATGTTTTTATTGCATGTCCGCCGTTGTACCGGATTCGCCGTAAGGGACACGCGGATCAATATATTTCGACGGACGAGGAAATGCGGCGAATTTTGCTCGAATACGGTTTGAAAAATTCCGTATTTGATCCCGGCGACGGACGGACGTTTGAGGGGGAATCAATGGAAAAACTTTGTAAAACATTGGCGGGATTGGAAGAGTCGATTCTTGCTTTGGAGCGGCGCGGAATCAATCTCCGCGAACACGCCATCCGGCAAGACCCCGTTACGGCACGGCTTCCCATTTATCACGTTTTTTATGATAAGCGTGAAGAATGGTTTACTGATCGCGACAAACTCAAAGAATTTCAGAATCAGATTGAACGGGAGTCGGGTCAGGAAGTTTCGGTCGGCGACAGCGATTTGGAGGACGATTCGAACGCCAACACAGCCAATGCAGCGGAATATCAGCCGAAACTCCGAATTGCCGAATTGCATGAAGTGCGTACGATAAACAAATATTTGCTTGAACTTCGGGAGCAGGGATTTGAGATTGACGCTTTGTTGCCGCAGGAACGAACCGGAACAGATACGTCACGGTATTATCTCCGGCGCGGCGATACAGCGCAGGGGTTGGAAGATTTGCGGGAACTTTTAACGGAAGTCCGCAGCGGCGGTCAAAAAGGAATGCAAGTAACACGGTTCAAGGGGCTTGGCGAAATGAATGCCGAAGAGCTTCGCGATACCACATTGAACCCTGCAAACCGTACTTTAATTCAGGTTACGATGGAGGATGCTGCCGCCGCCGATGAATTATTCCGTATTTTGATGGGCGACAAGGTCGAACCGCGGCGGGAATTTATTGAAAAGCACGCACTCGAAGTCAAAAATCTTGATGTCTAAAAGTTATAATAAAACAATGCGGTTTATTCTTTTGTTTGTACTATTGTGTTACACGGCGGCACTTTCAGCTCAGACTTCCGCTCAGACTTCGGTTCAGGTTCCGGCTCAGGATCGTGAAACATTACGTCAAAACCTGCAAAAGGTTGCGGCGCCGTTTGAACGGCTTAGTGAGGTTTTCCGGTTTTCTGTTGAGTTTACGGAACCTGTTATTGTCCACATTGAGGCAACACAAATTAAATCGGTTAATCCGGCTCGTTCCGGTCGGGCAGTTAAAATGCAGGTTGAAGAATCCGGCAGCGGAGTGATTGCGGATATTGCCGGTAAACAGGTTATTTTGACCAACCGGCATGTTGTCGAAGGAATTGAACCGGATTCTATTAAAGTTCAGACTTACGACCGCCGCCTGTTAACACCCGTTCGGATTTCGACAAATGAAGATTTTGATCTTGCGATTATTGAGGTGGAGGAGCAATTGCCTTATTCTGCGGATTTCGGCGATTCGGATCATGTTCGGGTCGGCGATATTGTTCTGGCGGTGGGAAGTCCGTTTGGTCTTGACCGGAGTGTTTCTATGGGGATTATCGGAGCCGTGAACCGCCGGAATATTCCCGTAACAAACGGCACCGCGCCCAGAATCGGTTTTTTTCAGACCGACGCCGCCGTCAATCCGGGAAGCAGCGGCGGACCGCTCCTGAATTTACGCGGTGAAGTAATCGGTTTGGTTACGGCGATTGCCACACAAAGCGGAGGTAATGACGGGGTTGCGTTTGTATTGCCCATCAAATCGGTTCTCCGTATTGCGGAACAATTAGTACGAAACGGGACTGTTGTAAAACCGCACATCGGGCTTGGGTTCGATCCCGAATTTGATGCTGAAAAACGTAAAAAACAGGGAATTGACCGGCAAATCGGAGCAAGAATCAATCGGGTTGTTTCCGACACGCCTTCTGCACAAATCGGGCTTCGGGTTGGTGATGTCATTCTTTCGTTTGATGGTATTGAAGTTGAGGACGATACTCATATTGTTCATCTTGTTGCCTCTGCCGAAATCGATAAACCGGTAAAAATAACCGTAAACCGTGAAGGGAACAATCTTGATTTATCTATTACGCCTTCTATCCGGGTCAGCCGGTAATATCGGGCGTTAATAATAATTCTTCTGAAATCGCGCCCAATTTCTAATCACAAGGTAGGTCAAAAAGTAGGCGACCATAGGTAAAAATCTTTCGGCGGGCGATTGCCTACCTGACTGAATAGATACAACTATTCACTAATTTCGATCCCGATTGTCGCGAACTTGCCCCCGTTTGCCATGAATCTGCCCCCGTTTGTCATGAATCTGCCCCCGTTTGTCATGAATCTGCCTCCCTTTGCCATGGATTCATGCTCCTTTGCCGCGGGATTGCCTAAATTTGCGGTAAATTGATTGGTATCTATTCCGTGATTTGTCCCGAACATAGGGCTAAAAGCCCTCAATATCAGAGCGTAGGGTAACATATTAGTTGATAGTGGATAGCGGAGGACGTAAGCGGATTATTTAATATGTTTTGGTAAATAGACGCTTGCGAACTATTCACTATCAACTAAAATATACTACCCTTTCAGGGCGAAGTTATCTGAGTGGCATCTTAACCCGCCGCGTTGCGGCGGGCTGGTTTATTTTGCCCTTGCAGGGCGTAGGACAATATACTATTACTATCCGATCCGGCGGTTGCGCTTCGCTTCACTGCCGGTTATGCACATCAAACCCCTGCGGGGTTTCGCGGATAGCGGAGAGTTAATAGTTCGCAAACGGAATTAACATGTTGCGGTAAAAATTCCGCTTGCGACACTATTAACTACTCACTATAAACTATTCACTAAATTGTTGCCGACCTGACCGAACCGAATAGATACCGGATTTTAATCATTTGACGGCTATTTCCCATGCGAAAACGCTTTCTTTGGGAAAATGAAGCGGTTGGTTCAACGCTCCAACCTCTATTGCCTTCTTTGTTCCGTCAGGATGAATCCGAACAACAGAAAATGTTGAATTGCCCAACCCCGCTTCCTGCAAATGAATACGCACACGGGATGTAATATCATCCGGTGATGTGTTGGCGAAAAGAACGATAACCGATTTTGTCCGTCCGTTTTCCGTTATCCGCCAGCAGCCGGTACGGACTGCCGGAGCCGTAATCAAAGGAGAATCATAATAGTTCCAGTCGGCGGTAACTTCCGGCATGTTGGAGAAATCAGGGACGCGGCACATCTCCCCCCGATAGAAATATTGACGCAGTTGATACCTCAACCGTACCACATCTCGGAGAAAAGGAAATTTATCGGCTTCATCAATGATAGTCGGGACAAACCATCCGATCTGCTCCCCAAAACAAAGGGATTCGGCGGCTTTCATCCGGCAGGCTAACGGCTCATTCGTAACGGTCATGTGCGGCGCGGTACGTTCCGCATACGTTTTTCCCGCCCGGTAATCCCGACCAACCATCTGTATCGCTCCGCCGTAAACAGCAGAAAACGCCGGCACTTGATGTTCCAGCTGGTGATGCCATGTCAGGAAGGCATCGACAATAGACAGGCTGGTTTCGCCCGTACATTCCGTTGCAATTGCCGCATCTTCGTGTTTCCGTTCATGTAAATCGGCATGAATCGTTTCAAACATCGACCCGTAACCCTTGTTCCACCAATGACCGCCGCCCAAAGGGTGTCCGTGCGAACGATCAAAACAAAGTTCCGGGACATCAGCCGCCACCTGATCGACATAAACCGCTTTTGTCCCGTATTCATCCGTTAACCGCAACACATTCTCGCGCACCTTATGCTGCCATACCGGCGCGGTTGAACACATGTGCGCCAGCCTGACATCGCTGCCGTCCGATTCTTTACTGCCATACGAATGTACAAGCGGTTTTCCGTGAACATTTTTGCACGTTCCCGGAACAGCCTCCTTCGAATAAAAACAGTCTTCCAAACCACAGTCCCGCGTATCCCAGAGTAAACCGTTAATATACGGCATAATGAAAATATCGCCGTCCTTCTGCAATTCCCGCACCGCTTCCCCGAACCCGTCGCGAGGAAAAAAATGCGGATAATCATTGTCATAAGGGTTTTTATGCCAATAATACCAGTGTACGGCAGCCGGAACACCAAATGCCTCACGAAACTTTTTCATTGCCGGAATCATTTCTTCAGGATTCACTCGGTACATTGCCCACAAACAGTGTTCTTTCAACCATTGGGGAGAATCGGTTCGACCGTTCCCGTCTAATTTTTCACGCGGATACCATGACGCCTCCTCACATACCCAATCGCGGTAAATCAACGCTCCGTCATACCAGTTGTTACGGATTGTACGGAGGACGGCTTTCCCTCCGACAGAAAATTCATTGTCCGGCTCATACATATTTTCCGCCTGAACCGTACATAGGAAACTGACCGTATTACGCCACGGATATTGCGGGTCTTTTTGATTAATCACGCATTCAATTTCTTTCCGTGCGCCTTCCGCATCATGAAATCCAAGATAAATACCGGTATTGTTGATTGACCGGAAACTGTCCGCGCTTTCGCTCTCATTCCAGAGAACAAACCACGGCATCGCCACATCATATCCGGGATAACCGTATTTCCATTGAAACGAACCTTTTTCGGAAGGATTGTCGTAAACAACACCGGAACGCCAAGGCAAAAACATTTTCGTATGAGTTCCGGTATCCCGAAAAGCAAACTGCCCTATTTGCACGGCTGCGATGGAAATATTGCCGGAACCTGCGCGGGCGGAATACGACAATTCGATACCTTCCTTATCGGGAGATGCTTCTATGCGCATTTCGACCGAAAGATTACCGGCTCCGTCTGCACCGCTGAATCCTTTCCATGAAACCGCCAGATGATTTTCTTCTGTTCGGCAGGAAACACTATTCCAAGCTGTTGTATCGGCATGGGCGTATGTTTGTTGTTCGGGATGACCGGCAGGACAAAAAATCAAAGAAAAAAGCGGACGCGACGGCAATTCGCAAAATACTCTGCCGCTTTTTTTATCAACCAGAGAAACCAGCCGAATTCCTTCCGTTTCGGATTTTCCTATTTTTTCGAGTTTCAAAGTCAAATCCTTGCTTTCTGCTGAAAATTCGCATTTCGCAGATTCGCATTTCATAGATTCGCTTTTCGTAGATTCGCAAAGACATACTGTTTGTTTCCAAATAGCGCTTACAACAGAAATCAATAATAAAAATACAACAATCAATGTTTTATTCTTATTCATATTTTACATCCTTTCTTAAAAAGGTTTTTTTGTTTTTAGAACCACCGTTAAATTACGGTTTATCAACTATAATCCGTAACATTGTTTTTGTCAATCGGTTAGAGTTTAGGGTTTGTTTCTCTTGTGTTAAGGTTTTTCGACGATAATAATTAAATTACGTGTTTTTGATGTATCGAATACAATTCCTGATGTTTCGGGATCATCATATTTTGCGGCGATTAGTGGAGTTGGCGATGTAAAAGGACCAAGAAATTCGTCATCGCTAAGCAATTTCCCCGGCAACATGGCGCCTTCAATGGCAACTTTGTAAATACCATGCGGAATTCCATTTTTTCCTGAAACGGATTTAATGGAAAATGTACCGTCTTCAGTCAATTTAGCATGAGCCAAACCATTGTTTCCAACCATTCGAATTTGTCCGACAGTGAGAGGCGAGCCGTCTTCAAAGACAACTTTTCCTGTTACTGCGACATTTCCGCAGCCGGTAACTGTCAGACAAACAATATTGAATACAATAATATAAAATATTTTATCCATTGTTAAAATCCTCCTGCAACAGAACGACCGTCAACCGGATTTGATAACAAAACGAGAATACGGTCACGATCTGTTGTTACGGAAACGCTGCGAACAGCTCCGTCTCCCAAGAGAAAATTAGGTTGAAAATAAGATTTTTCTTGTATCATTGTTCAACAAAATGACCGAATAAATACCAAATTTGATTGTAACTCTCTATTTTTATTAACCACAGAATACACGGAACACACGGAAATTAAATAATATTCCCGACGGAATCTCAATTGCCCGCCGGAAAATTATAAAATCCCAAAATATCACAACAACAGATTATTTTAATTGCTCTTGCCAATTATTTAGTAATTTGCTATACTTCTATTAACTTTTTACTTCGGTTTTATTTCAATTGAATTCACCAAACCGAAATCAATCAATAAAATTCCGTAAAATAAAAAAACATTTCAACCGGATACTCCAATAACTTTTATTTTCCACCCCTAATCATGAAAAACACGCTATTTTCGCTTTTTGGCTTGATTTCATTGTTGCTGTTCCTTTCCTTCGGAACCGTTTCGTCACAAGAACAAGAAAATCCACCGGAACCGGATTCGCCCCAATCCGCTCCCAATCCCGCCGATACCAATAACCCCGGAATGTCTTGGCTCGAACAAGCAACCGACGAAAAACTCCGCGCCCGAAACACCGCCGATTTCAGCAAAGTTATTGAACTTTGCCAAAAAGCAAGGAAAGAAGGACTTTCCGGCGATAACCTCGTGTATTGCGACCAACTCCGCGCCGCCGCACAACTCCAACGCGGTTTGGTTTTGTCCCAAGAATTACTCGCAAAACCCGTCAACTCCCTGCCGGAAAATTGGCGCGAACTCCGTGCCAAAGTCCTAACCGATTTGGAAGAAGCTATCACCGTAATTAAAAATCAAATCTTGCCGTATCTTCGTATCGTCCAATTAAATGTGGAATTGCCGGACGGAAACTCCCAACATGCCTCCGAAATTCTCGATCTCGCTCTGGAAAATGTGAAAAGCGATCCCAATTCCTATTTCCAAGCCTTTTTACTCAAAATATCCCTCGAAAAAGATCCGGCTAAACGTGAAAAATTGATCGCCGAACAAACCCAAAATACCGCCAATACCCAATTCCTTTTGCTCCACGTTTTGAGCCTGATCGAACTGAAACGCAACGATGAGGCTCTCGCTGAACTTCAAAAAATTCTCGAACTCGAACCGGATAATCTACAAGCATTGGATACCGCCTTCCAATTGTTTCTTAGCCGAAAAGAATACGAAGAGGCGTTGAAAATTCTCGACATAAAAGAAAAGAAAGGAAAAAATGATGAAGTAACCTTAAAACAACGCATTCCGCTCCTCGCCGAAATGGGAAAATTAACCGATGTTATCGTCCTCCTCGACGAATTGCGGAAAAAACATCCCGAAGAACCGAGAATCCTTTTTCTTCGGGCGGAATTTTACGGGCAAACCAAAGAATATGATAAAGCGCTCAAAGATGTTGATGCGGGAATCCGTCAATTCTCCAACCACCCCATGTTTCTACACCAAAAAATCAAAATACTCAGCGCAAAAGAACAATATGACGATGCCCTGAAAATTGCCGACGATTTTATTAAAGAAAACCCGAAAAATATTGAGTTTCAACTCGCAAAATTACAAATTTATGTTGCCCAAAAAAATTTCGACAGCGCAATATCGGTTGTTGAGGAACTTCGTGCCCAATATCCCGACAATGAAAAATGGACTTTTCTCGCAGTTCAAGTTCTCAACGATGCCCAAAAATACGGCGATGCCCTCGTAATTCTTGAGGAAATTGGTAAAAAAGAACCGGATAATGATAGTATCAGGTTGTTGAAGGTCGGTATTTTTTCTTCTCAAAAAAAGAACCGTAAGGCGTTGGAAATTTTGACGCCGATGCTCGAAAAGGATCCGGAAAATATTGCATTGCTGCGGAGCAAGTCGCAAATCCTGATTGCACTCAACCGTCATTACGAAGCGGTTAAAGTTCTCGAAACTATCATCAAAGCGGATCCCAAAGACGAAGTTTCCATCAATAATCTTTCATGGATTCTTTCGACTTCGCCGGTTGAATCCATCAGGAACGGTCAACGCGCTTTGGAATTGGCGGAAAAAGCGGCACAGTTGACCGATTACAAAAAAGCGTACATTTTCAGTACGCTTGCAGCCGCTTACGCCGAAATCGGTAACTTCGACAAAGCGATTGAGTGGTCGCAAAAAAGTATTGAACACGCCAATGACGATGAAAATGTCAGCTATCGTATTGAAGACCTTCAAAAAGAGCTTGATTCTTACAAACAGAAAAAGCCGTTCCGTGAAATTCTGCCGGAAGAAAAAGAATAATCGGTTCCATTAAACACATAATTTCAATATCGCGGCTGTTTACTTGCAACTGTTTATTTTTATC
Organism: Planctomycetaceae bacterium; assembly: GCA_031288765.1. Taxonomy (GTDB): domain Bacteria; phylum Planctomycetota; class Planctomycetia; order Pirellulales; family Thermoguttaceae; genus WRKP01. The sequence goes on along the minus strand of JAITQV010000546.1, from coordinate 1,238 downwards.
CGTCCTATTGTTGTATTCCCTGATTTGTTTTACCGATGACGTCCGGTTTTATTGTTGGCGTCTATTATTGATTCGGATTTTGATTCGGAAACGTCTGCCGAAACGTGTTTATTGATGAAGTGGAAATTGAAGTTGAAGCGGGCAAGGGAGGTGATGGCTGTGTCAGTTTCCGGCGTGAAAAATATGTTCCGCGCGGCGGACCGGACGGCGGTGACGGCGGACACGGCGGCAGTGTGATTTTTCGTGCGGCGAATATTGACAGCCTGATTCATCTGACACAATACCGGATGTGGAAAGCCGAAAACGGTCGTTCCGGTACCGGATCGCAACGGCATGGAGCCGGAGCCGATGATTTGGTTATTGAGGTTCCGGTTGGCACGATGATTTTCGATAAAAAATACAACTTCTTGCTCAAAGACCTTGCAAAATTCGGTGATGAAGTGGTTGTTTGCCGCGGCGGGCAAGGCGGTAAAGGGAACACACGGTTCAAAACGGCAACTAATCGCGCTCCGCGTCAGGCGGAACCCGGTGAATTGGGGGAAGTTCGAAGTCTTCGTTTGGAACTTAAAATGATTGCGGATGTCGGTCTTATCGGCAAACCGAACGCCGGAAAAAGTACACTGCTAAGCCGTCTTTCCGAAGCAAAACCTAAAATTGCAGCGTATCCGTTTACAACAAAACAACCTTATCTTGGTATTGTCCGTTTTGACATTGACCGATCATTTATTATGGCGGACATTCCCGGTCTTATCGAAGGAGCAAGTCGCGGAACGGGTTTGGGGCATGATTTTTTGCGTCATATTCAGCGTGCCGGAATTTTGATACACCTGATTGAACCAACTCCTGACGACGGAACCACTCCTTGGGAAAATTATCAGATTATACGAAAGGAATTGACGGAATTTGATCCGGCGCTTGGAGAGCGAACCGAGCTTGTTGTTGTTACGAAGTCGGATATTCCTGAAGCGGAAACAGTTCGGAATGATTTAACCCGAAAATTAAACCGTGATATTTTTCTTATTTCCTCTGTAACCGGTTCCGGTCTCAAACCGCTAACCGAAGCGATTTACAATACGTTAAATAAAACCGAACATCTTTGGTAAAAACGTTAGTAATATTTCGTATGTAACTGTCTATTTTTATTAACCACAGAATACACGGAACACACGGAAATTAGTAAATTGATAAGATCACAAGTTCATTTTTAAGGATACAAAATGAATATAATAACAAAAAAA
>JAITQV010000446.1 GCA_031288765.1 Planctomycetaceae bacterium | reverse complement strand
ACTATTACCAGCGAACACTTTCCCAGCGAACACTTTCCAGTCGAAATATGTATTTCGCGGCAACCGTTGTGAAGAAAATTCCGATACAACACATCACTGTATTTACCAATGAAAATGCGGCAAGGTGAGTATAGGAAAATAAACGCCAAAGCAAAGAGGAACAAACGATTATAAAAACGAAACTTAAATATGTTGCGGTTAATTGAAAATTGGCGGATCTTTGAAAAAGCAGCGATATAAGTACGGCAATACTCAAATACCATGATATACATCCAACCAAAATTATAATACAGTATATCGAAATATACAATTCATCAGTAGAAATTGGATTCATGCCTCCCCAAAAAACAAACACACAATTCATACATTGAAAACCGGCAAACATACTTATGTATGCGCCAATACTCACTCCCAACATGCGAATAAATCGCCCAATAAAAATGACTAATGGCGTCAAGCGGGTGGACAAAAGAGTTTGTAATGATCCTTCCGAACGAAAATCGCTTAACCCTGTATTGGAAAACAACAACGTGTACAAGGTTGACAGATATAGAAACAATATATTAGAACCCATAACCGGAGACATCGCGATTTTTTGAACACAATACCAATAGAATAGACAGTACACAACCGACATGACCAAATAACCGCCTAAAATAGTCCATTTTTGTTTTGCCAAAAATTTTGTTTCAAGCCAAAACATTACAGTAAAATCATAATACATAAATATTACTTCCTTTTGTTATTGCGGTTGATTGCATTATCAAACACCGGATAAAAACGGAAACTATTGAATAGTTCATCTTACGCCGGTTTATAATTTGCGTACACCTCTTCTAAACTGATTGGCATTTCAACCATTGAAAATTCGTTAATAATAGCATCGGACAATTCGTGATTCGGTCTGATCTTAACAAGCAATGTATGACCCAATTGATCCTCTTCGCTTTCAATAACATCACAAATATCTTTAGTTTTTTCCAGAAATACATTTATTGGTTGCTGTACACTAAAACGAAATTTTTTGAACAACATATTCGATTTAAATGTATCCATATTTCCTGAAAAAAGAACGGAACCTTGTTGCAGCAATGTAACATGAGTTGCCGTTCTATCGACATCGTGTAAATCTTGTGAAGCGATTAGGAATGACGTTCCCTGTTTACGTTCTTCAGCAATTATTTTTCGAATAGAACGTTTTGATGCCGGATCTAAACCGGCGGTCGGTTCATCTAAAATAACAATTTGAGGAGTATGAATAAAACACCTGATCAACGACAATTTTCGTTTCATTCCGGCAGACCAATTTTTTACGATTTCATTCTTATGTGAACTCAATTCAACTGCCTCCAAAAGTTTTTCGCATTTTGGTAACCAAATACTTGAATCGATACGATTAATACGGGCGATAATTTCAAGATTTTCTAACGCCGATAATTGGTGAAATAAACCATTTGATTCAAACAACACGCCCATGTGACTGCGTGCCTGTGCACCGGCTTTTTCGTTCCACGTATCCAGTCCATTAAATTCAACCGTCCCGTGCAATGGTTGTAGAAATCCCAGAGCAATTTTGATAAGTGTGGTTTTACCTGCTCCGTTGTGACCAATTAAAGCGTGTATCTGACCGCTTTCAACAGATAATGAAACATCATGGAGAACCTGAACCTTACCGAATACACGGGAAATATTATGGAAAACAAGCATATTCTTAAAACAATCATTATTCAAATGTAAATGTTTCGATCTTAATCTGATTCACATTGTTTATCGGCAAACGACCCTAAGTTTGATAACCTTTCGGGAAGGGTTTTCACCCATGGTCGCATTGGCGTTAGCCAATTAGGAAACAATTTAACGCCGGTAATTGACAATGTTTTTGTTTTAATTACCGTCTGCCGACAAATTTCCCAGTCGGCTGACGCCGACGCAACCGTTCGGCGAACGGTTGCCTACCTTATGATTAACAATTCAAGAGGTAGGCGGTGTTTCGCCGAAGGATTTTCACCCACCGCTACATCAGTGTTAGCTGATAAAAGATTAAATTGGCGGTGTTTTTGTTTTAATTGCCGTCCGCAAACAAAATTTTCAGTCGGCTAACGCCGACAGGAAATTTATATTATGTTGGTTATTTTGGTTACCTACCTTTTGATTACCAACCGTTTGGGTTGTTCCTCTTTTCGGTTGGCAATTCAATAACAAGTCGAATATTTACTCTGTAACTGTTGATTCGTTTGAAACTTCCTCCGAAACCGCTTCGGAAGTTTCGGCGGATTCTTTGGCAACCTCCTCGGCTATTAACCTCCGCTCAGTTTCCACCTCCAGAAACCAATGTCCGGCATCCTCGAAAAGATTAAGCCTGTCAAGAATTTCCAACGCCTCTTTGTAACGTTGAGTATGACGGTACAACGTCGCTAACAACAAAAGCATTTCAATATCACGCGGATTTTTCCTGATCACCGGAAGAATTAACGATTCCGCACCAAACCAATCACCACGAAGATAAAACAAAATCGCCTCACGGAATGTCGTATCTTTTTCGTCCGTTTTTAACATTGCGTTAAGGAACCGGCTCTTCAACGCAGCAACACTAAATAACCCAAACCACGCAACAAAAAAAATAACCAATAAGATATTCCGTTGTCCGACTGTTATCATTGCCGTCCAATAGAAGTCGGCAATCAGCAGCACATCCAGCAACAACGCAAATAATAACGCTATTGCCAAAAATGTCCAACGTCCGTATTGAACAATTCCGCGATAACCTGGCCAAAACGATAACATTTTTAGCGGATAGCGGATAGCGGATAGCGTCGCAAACGGAAAATTTACCGCAACATACTAATTCCGCATGCGGCACTCTCCGCTCTCCACCCTCCGCCATCAACTATTATCTATACACTCTTGTACTTTCTTCTTTGGTAATAGGAGAACTCAGATCGTCGGAAACAACCTGAACACTAATTCGATGATCTCCGTCAGCAAGACATTTAGCGGCGATTTTGTATATTTTCTCGCCTTTCGCCTCCAATTGCGTAAGCGAATCGAAAGCAATAATATTACCGCTGGTTTGATGCCGAACCGGACCATCCGCCCGTGCATACGTAATCCCGTCGGAAAGATTCGCCCGAACTTTGACATTACCGGCGGCTTTTGTTCCTTTGTTGGTAACACGAACTTCATACACCGTTTCCTTGCCGACTTCGACCAAATTCGATTCGCCAATCACTTCAAACGAAATCGCCGGTAAACCGTCAATCACCATCGATTTTGTTTCTTCGGCTTTCAGGTTACTTTGACCGATTCCTTTGAAACGAATCGAATGATCGCCGGTCTGCGACGGCAACAACACCAGTTCAATTTCACCCGCTTCCTGAGCCGGAAGTTCCTCAAGCGCCCAATGAACGGAATGGGTTTGCGGTTCGTAAACTCCGCTCTGATTCGTACTGACAAATTTAACGGCAGCCGGAAGCGTCGCAATCAAATCAACATTATGCGCCGCCGCAGAACCCTGATTGGCAACAATAAGCCGGTAAACCGATTTCCGCTCCAGAAACTGCTGAACCGCCCCGTCAATTCCCAATTTCAAAATCGGAGCCAACGCACGAATTGTTGTTTTTTCTTCGACCGCCAGATTACCGTTTGCCTTGACCACCAAACGGTTGACCAAATTACCGGGACCGGTACACGTCAGCGGCAAGGTTAATTTTTTGGCTTCTTTCGGTTTCAGGGCATCCACATTCCTGTTGACAAGCACTTTTCCGTCTTTGTGGAACAAACCGTCCGGCACATACTCTTCAAGAACAATACCGGTTGCGGTTGCGGAGCCGGGGTTGGAGATGGTGATTTCGATATTGGCGATTTGCCCAAGTTGGATTTCCGCCGGAGCCTTGACATCGACTTTAAGCATTGGTCGTGTTACCGAGATTCGGGCGGAAACCTCCGCACTGTAATTGACAACCGCCACACTGCCTATTTCACCCTCGCGAACCGGAAGGATTCTCATTTCAAGACTCATCTGCTCATTGGCGTCAAGATTGCCGAGCGACCAGAAAAGTTCGCCGGTGTCCGTTTGTGTTGCTTCGGGAGCGGTTGAAAGGAGGCGGGTTCCCTGCGGAACACGGTCTTTAACAATAATATTCTTTGTCGTAGAACGTCCGGTATTACGCAAAACGATTTTAATTGTTGCCGGTTCGTTGATTTTGATTTCCGGCGGGAACGTTTTTTCGAGAGTTACGTGCGGCGTTTGCAAACCTTCGAGAATAGAAGGACCCGGAATACCGGTTCCTTCGGATTCTTCCTGACGGTTTTGCGAAGAACGGGCTGCGGACATCTTTACCGGAGCCGGTGTTGTTGTATTGAAATCCTGATTGGCGGCAAATCCCCTGTTGGCTGCCGCGTTTTGCGATAAAGCTGTTCGCTGGGGCGGCGGTGTTGCGGTTGGTGACGCCGTCGGTGTTGTGCTTGCACTCAATAGCGGTACCGCAACCGGTTGGCTTTCCGCCGCAAAAGGATCGGCATTGCTCAGCGAATTGGTTGTTCCGGTCGTTAATTCCCGCTGTTCATGGAAAGAATCCGGCTGAGATTGCAGCGATTGAGATTGCAGTGATTGAGATTGCAGTGATTGAGATTGCAGCGGCTGTTCGGTAAACGGAGCATTGGAAAGGCGTTTGGGTTCCAAAGGCGCATGCGGTGCCGGTTGGCGGAGAGACGGATCGGCTTCGAATCCTGATGAGTCGAGAATACTTTGTTGCGGCGAAGAGGGCGGTTCGGGAATTTCACCAAAACCGGACACAACAGACGGAGTAACGGACGAAGAATCCGTTTGCATGGCGGTTTGGGAAATGGTTTTTGTTTTTGGCGGGAGGGGTTGTGCGGTGAGCGGTTTTGGGGGTATTGTGGTTTTATTTTGCGGTTCTTCCTCTTCAGCCCGAAGCGGATTAACCGCTTGTGCTTCACGCCGAATCAATTTAGCGGGCGGGAGTTGACCGCGAATCACGTAATCCGGTTCATTGGAAGAATGGATTATTTCCGCTGCAAAAGCGGTTTGCGGTTTGCTTGGTGTGAGGAAAGGGCGGGTGTTTCCCTCGAAAAGTACCCAAGTGACACTTCCAACAACAAAATAGAGAAGGACACTTCCAATGCCGAATGTCGATAATTTCATGGTTTACACGAAGATGAATCATCCTTAATACCGAACAAATTGAGAGTTTTTTTAGTTCAAGATGTTCGTTGTTGTCTTCCTGACAAAATCTCCGATACCCAAGACTTTAACTAATAAATAATGGTTTGCCCAAGGCATCTGAAAATACGTTAATGCGAAGTCTAGCAAAAAACCGGAAATCGGAAAAGACCAATTTTGAAAATTTTTAGTCGAAGCGAAGCGCAACTGTTCGGCGAACAATTGCCTACCTCTTGATTAACAATTCACAAGGTAGGCAATCGTTGGGTGAAAGCTCTTCGCCGAAGGGCTTTCACCCATGGTTGCGTCGGCGTTAGCCGATTTATCATCCTATGCCCTGCAAGGGCAATAGAATCCAGCCCGCCGCAACGCTGCGGGTTAAGAATGCCCCTAAACAACTTCGCCCTGAAAGGTAGTGAGTTCAAAGGGGCTCTTTACATTAATTTTAATAGCATTATCATTTTTGTTGTAATCTATTTATTTCGATAGATTTACGACTAACCCCCAACACCGCAAAGGATTGAAGTATGAAACCTCGCTATGAATTGATGAAGGAATTGCGTCGGCAAACCCGTATGGTTAAAACCCGCGATCATAAAATTGAGCAACTTCAAAGTGATTTGAAAATTGCGCACAAGGACTTGAAAGTGTCCCATAAAAATGCAGACTCTAAACAATCCGACTTAGAAGCCGCTCTGAGTAAACTTAGTGAATCTCAGGAAATTAACGAACTTCTTAAAACAAAATTAGCGTCCTACGAACTCCA
>JAITQV010000375.1 GCA_031288765.1 Planctomycetaceae bacterium | reverse complement strand
ACAACAACAAATGAAATTTTTACATCCGTTTATTTGTGTTGCGTAAAAATTTTTCTGTTAATTTTAATTACTATTTACGAAAGGTCAATTTTATGAAACGAATTGTAATGTCTGTTTGTATCAGTATGTTTCTGATTGCCGCTGTTTTTTCAACAGTAGTTTGGGCAACAGAAATTGTTGTCCCGAATTTCAACGATTGGACGCTTTCCGGTAACGGGAAACAAGTTGAACCCGATATTCTGGAAATAACCGGCACAGGCAAAGGTTCCGGCGAATGGCAGAGTAAACCAATCAAACTTCAACCCGGCGGATTTTACCGTTACGCTGTTTCTTTGCAAAGCACGGATACTTCCGGCGGTTGTTTACCTTGCGGTCTTGCCGGTTTTCACCGCGATTATTCCGCACAAAAAAATCAATGGACGGATCAATCGTTCGGTTTCCGGCTTCAGGATAATGTTTCGGAATTGCCGTTGCGTGCCGGTCAATGGGAATCGAAAGGAACGTTTCAATTCCGTAATCTCAAACTCGAAACAGTAACGCCGGTTTTGAAAGAATTTGATTTCCCGTTCGGAAAAATAAAACTTGGCGAAGGCGAAACTATTTTGAATGGTGTGTACCGTTTTAGCGGCGGATTTTACGGGCAAAACACAAATATTCATCAACCGCTTTTTTATTCAAACGCCGGATTCAATTCATACCGTTGGTGTTTGAACGAGGGTAGTGCGGTTCTTTATCGGTTTTCTTTACCGATTTCGTTTGACGCCGCAACCGTTCAAGTTAAAGTTTGTTACTATAACAGCGGTGAAGGAATTGTTGAAGTCAGTAAGGACGGCAAAACACGTTGGACGGAACTTGGTCGGATTAACAAAACCGGAACACTTGACGGAACCCGTGAATTTATTGTTCCGCCAATGGCGTTTCCGCTTGAAACCGTGTATTTGCGGATTCGCGGTCTTGAAAAAAGTAATTTTCAAATTGATTCCGTTAATTTTGAAGCACCGCTTGTTAAAAGTGATTCATTTGACGTACAAAAAATATACGCCGCCGGAGAAACACTTTTGGCAACATCCACAGGAACAACAACCGAACCAATCGAGGAAATTGTTTTGACGGCGGACAACCAAATTCGTGTCGGAAAAGAATTGTTTCCGCTCAAAATTTCCGCGGCACCGGGCGAAACCGAACAAAAATTCACCGTCGGTAACAGGAATTACACAGTGAAAACGAAAACACATCCGTTACACCGAAGTGACTACGGTTACGCAATTTCTTCTTACACATTTTCTACTTTGGAAAATGCGGACATTTGGTGGAGCGAAGCCGACTGGAAAGTTTCACGCGACCGGATTTCACCGGACAAAACAACCGCAAAACCAATACGAATTTCCGCTGCGAAAAACGATATTGAAGGATTTCAGGTTGTTGTCCGAGCAAACGGTAATCCTATAAACGGATTGACCGGAACCGTAACGGATTTGAAACATTCCGACGGTACAATAATTCCAAAGGAAAATGTTGAACTTTTGTACGCTTATTATCATTATGTCCATTGGACAACAGACGAAAGCGGAATCCTTGATTTTTGGCCCGATGCACTTCCGCCGCTGGATAAACCAATCAATATTGAAGCGAACAAAAATCAGCCGATTTGGATTAATGTTAAAATTCCGCCGGAAACCGTTGCTGGCGATTACACCGGTTCGCTCAGCCTCCAATTTGCGAGCAAGTCAATGGTTGTTGAAATTCCGTTTACTGTTACTGTTTGGGATTTTGCGTTACCAAAGGAAAATCATCTTGAAACAGCTTACGGCTTTAATCCCGGGCAGGCGGCACAGTATCACAACGCCAAAACCAACGAAGACCGCCGCCGTGTCGCGGAAATGTATTTACAATGTTTTTCCGATCACCGAATCAGCATTTACAAACCGACTCCGTTTGATCACATCGGTATCAAATGGTTGCCGAAAGAAAATCCGCCGCGTTGTGAACTTGATTTCGCACGGTTTGATACGGAAATGAGTCGTGTTCTTGACAAATTCCATTTTACAAATTTCAATATTGATGCTCACGGTCTTGGCTGGGGTACGTTTCATGATCGGGTGTTGCCGTCTATCGAAGGCTTCGGCGAAGACACGCCGGAGTACAAAGCAATGCTTTCCGATTATTATGAAAAGTTACAAAAACATCTTGAAGAAAAAGGCTGGCTTAATAAAGCGTATGTTTATTGGTTTGACGAACCGGCTCCGAAGGATTATGAATTTGTTGCAGGCGGAACGGCAAAACTCGAAAAGTATGCGCCGAAAATTGCCCGAATGATTACGGAACAGCCGACCGAAGAATTTATCGCAACATTAAAAAAAGCGGGAACATCAATGGATATTTGGTGTCCTTGCAGTCCGGCACATCACACCTTTGAATCCGGTATTGCCGAAAAACTCAGGGAAAACGGCGCACGGTTTTGGTGGTATGTTTGTACCGGTCCGAAGGCTCCTTACTGTACACTTTTTATTGACCATCCGGCAACAGAATTGCGGGTTTGGCATTGGCAAACATGGCAACGGAATATTGTCGGAACGTTAATTTGGGAATCAACTTATTGGCACAGTAATGCGGCATTTCCGAACAGTTTTCAAAATCCGTATCTTGACCCGATGGGATATGTAACAGGTTATTCAACACCCGCCGGAACCAAACTAAAATGGGGCAATGGCGATGGACGTTTCATTTATCCGCCGCTTTCCGCCGCCGTACCGGGTTTGAATGACGGCAAACCAAACTTCGAAAAACCTGTTTCGAGTATTCGTTGGGAAATGATTCGGGAAGGTGTTGAAGATTATGAAATGTTGTATTTGTTGCGCGATTTATTAAAACAAAAAGGCGATAAACTTTCTGCAACAGAACGCCAAACAGCCGAAGAATTATTAATTGTTCCCGAATCAATTACAAAGAAATCGATCTCCGAATTTACGATTGATCCGCGTCCGTTATTGAAACGCCGCACGGAAATTGGCGAGATGATTGGAAAGCTCAATTCACTTTGAGTCATTCCCTTCCTTTTTGTAATCGTTTACAACAATCAACAAATTGTTGTACCAAGTTCTTCAATTGTATCTATTCGATCATTTGTTGAACAATGACACAGTCAGGTAGGCAATCGTTCGCCTATTTTATGATTAACAATTCATAAGGTAGGCAATCGTTGGGTGAAAGCCCCTTGCCAAGCGATTGCGTCGGCGTTAGCCGACAGGGAATTTGTACAATATTGGTCGTTTCGGTTGCCTACCTGACTGAATAGATACAAAAAATCAAGTTTTATTCAGTTCTTTGTTGGGCGATTGCGGAGGACAAACCTTATTTTCAACCTAATTTTTCTTACGAAACAACCTCAGTAACAAATAATTCCCCTCAAAGCCAACCTTATTACCTTATTTTTATTTTCTTAATAAGGTAATAAGGGTAATTGTTAAGAAGGCTTCTTGCTACTAAGGTTGTTTTGTTAAAAAAATCAGGTTGAAAATAAGGTCACTGGTTGAAGCGATTACCATAGGTTTGAGCAAATTTCGCTGAAATATTACGAAATTAATTGCCGTTGTTGCCGGATTTCATCAAGAATTGTACCGGCTCCCATATTTATTAATTCGTCGGCAACAGCAATTCCTAATAAGTTCGGGGCATTGTTTATTGGAGCAGAAAGAGTTGTTTCAAACATGGTTTTACCGTCCAATGATAAAATACGCCCTTGCAACACAAGCGTTTCGCCCTCAACATTCCCCAACGCGGCAATCGGTGCAATACAACCGCCTTGAAGTCTTTGAAGCATTGCCCGTTCCGCCTGCACTGCGGTAAACGCCGATACATCACAAAGCGATGCGATTTGTTCCGCAGTACAATAATCGTCAGACCGAATTTCCAAACCGATTGCTCCTTGCCCCACTGCCGGCAAAAAAAACGGCGGCTCCAGAAAAGAACAAATTCGCCCCGAAAACCCCAACCGCACAAGCCCCGCCTCCGCCAAAATCACCGCATCATACTCGCCCTGATCCAATTTACGAAGCCGTGTTTCGATATTGCCGCGTATCCCGTCAATCCGAAATAAATCGCCGAAACGGTAAATAATCTGCGTTTTCCGCCGAAGACTCCCTGTTCCGATTCGTGAACCTTTGGGCAGTTCTTCGATAACGGCTGCTTTACGGCTGAGAAAAACATCCCGATACGAATCGCGTTTCAGAACCGACACCAACCCAAGACCGGAAACCGCTTCCGTCGGTAAATCCTTGAGACTGTGTACCGCCACATCAATTTCACGGCGAAGCAATGCCGATTGAATCTCTTTGGTAAAAACTCCTTGAGCACCAATATTGGCAATGGATTTATCAAGAACACGATCTCCGGACGTTTCAATAATAACAATCTCGGAATCAATATTTTTTTCTTTGAGCAGGTTGACACACCAATCGGCTTGCCAACGCGCCAAAACACTTCCGCGTGTTCCCAAACGAATAGTCATAGTTTAAAAGCAGTACATTTGACAGCGCATTTAACAGTACACTTAACAGTACACTTAACAGTGCATTTGAAAAAAGAGGAGGGCTAGAAATCATTGAGACCGGTAATATACGTATGACAATGAGGACAAATATGATACCCCATGTCAATTTCCCGTTCACAATTGGGACAAATGCGGACATGCGGTGATATGGAAGACGCAGAAGACGAAACAACTTTGTTCTTTTTCTTGATCGGTGAAATAGTTGTTCCGACATTGTCCTTTTTAGCACCGCCCGCCGGATCGCCCAATATGTTCACAACCGCACTGTCCGAAATAACCGTTTGGTGTAAAACCGGAATCGTCACTGCCGCTTTACAAACAGGACATTTGCCTGTTTTGCCGGCGTTGGATTCTTTCGCTGTTAAATGATGTCCGTTGGGGCATTTTAATTGAATAGGCACGGAAGTATCTCCCCAAAAAAATAGCGCAATATCTAAGCGACAAACAAAATACCAAAAATCCGTTGTAATATCACTTATCTTATTGCCAAAAATCAAAATAGCATAATTAATCCTAATATGCGGAACAATACGTTTCAAACGAATTGATAAATCCAAAATAACAAAATAATATCGTAAATCATATCGTCTTGATTACAAAAAGAAAACAGGTCTTACAAAATTCCCGTGAAATATAATGGGTTAAACAACCGCCGGAGTACATATTATGACAATTGTGTCGTTTTTTTCAACTTCCCGCCGACCTGAAACTTCTATTGCGGAACATACATTTCAAGAACACGATACCAATCCGACGCCGTTTTAACTTCGACAAAAGCCTGACGAACTTTTTCCGCTTCAGGATGTAACAAACTGTATTTGACCCCAAACGCACGCATTGTTGTTGCGGCGCGACATTCGCCGTAAAGTTCAACCGCAAGACGAAAATGTTCCGCCAAAACGTCGCGTTGCTCGTAAAGTGTCGGAGGTTCCGGTTTGGGCAAGCCCTGCAATAGCGCGGCAACCTCGCGGAAAAGCCAAGGATTACCAATCGTTCCCCGCGCCAACGCAAGACCGTCCGTTCCGCTTTCTTTGAATCGTTGTAAACAAATTTCGGGTGTAAAAAGATCACCGCTTCCGATCACGGCAACTTCGGAACGCCCTTGTTCACACAAACGCCGTTTCACCTCGCGGATAAATTCCCAATCGCTCGTTCCTTCATATCCTTGTTGAACCGTTCGACCGTGTACGGTAACACCGCAAACACCAAGTTCAACACTGCCGTCAAGAATATCAAAAAATTTTTCCCTGCTTGCCGGTGAATCGTCAAAACCTTTGCGAAGTTTAATTGTCAACGGTATGGAATCGGGAAGATTCCGGCGGACTGTTTCGACAATATTCAAAGCCGCCCGCGGATCACTCAACAAATAACCGCCGCGCCCGCGCCCAAGAACTTTTTTCACCGGACACGCAAAATTCAAATCAATAAGATCAAATCCTTCTTTGATCAACCGTTCCGCCGCACGAACAAATTGTTCGGGTTGACTTCCCATGAGTTGGGCGCCAACGGGGTGTTCGTCGAATTTTGCAAAGTATAACCGTGATTTCCGTTTTGAAACGGCAATTACAAACTGGTCAAGCAAAACTTCACAAAGCGTAAACTTCGCCCCAAAACGCCGAGCAATATTACGCATAGGCGCATCGGAATAACCGCTTAACGCCGCCTGAATAACAGGAAACGGAATTTCAAGCCGACCAAGATGAAGCGGTGGAAACAGAAAAGACATTGTATTCGTTGGATATTCTGGTTTTGTGATTGAATCAATTGTTCCGTAATATGTGTTCGCCGAATAATAAAACGGAATGGGGTTCCCCAATACAAATTATGGATATTCCGCAGGAACTTCCGAATGATCAAGAAATTTGGGAAGTTCCGAATTTGATGCCGCCAGAGTGAAGGAAAATTACCAAAAAGGAAAATCCCCGCATTTTCAAAGAGATCAAAAATTACACGAAACGGAATTACTCCCAACGATATTATAATCGCCTGCCTTTTGAATTACCTAAACCTGTATGGATTGCCTCGAACAATTACAAACAGACTATACCTGATTCCTATTCAATTTCAATAGCCTATTGACGGCGGGTTGGGATTGAGGAAATCTCTGGGACCGCGAGTGGTGTAGGTGGGCATGGGAACAGGCGGTGTTGTGCTCATATAAACTTGTCCGCTTACCGGCGGAGCAAAAAATAACGCACGAATTCTTGGAAAACGCGGTTGGAAATTGGGGTCGTAATGTTCGCGCGGGACATAAAGCGGTTGAGTTCCCCAGTATGGGCGGTCTGCCGGTTGGAAGGTGCGGCGTAAAAACTGACCGATTTCCAACGCCGGATGAGGACAAGGCGCGTAACCGTGAACCGGACAAACACCATTTGTTTTTCCCGGACAAACTTGCATGGGACCATAACCGAATTGGTTTTTCAGGTAATTGTTTTGGCAATCTTGGGGGCAATCCTTTCGGTCTTTTCCATGAATCGGACAAATTTTCGGGCAGGAACCGTTGCATTTACGGCAGGTTCCATCTTTGCAGAGTCCGTCAACACAAGGTCCGTCATGGCAGGCGATGTGGTTATGGCAATGAGCGCATGTTTCGTTGGGATCGTGATTACCGATACAAGGTTTTCCCGTATAACCGGTATGATGCGGGGTTCCGTTAGAGGGTTTACTCGAAAATCTCGAATCTATAGCGCAAGAGAGCGATTGTTGTTCGGTTTCGATTTTTGCGTTGTTTTTACTGATATTTTTTTGAATTTCCTGTCCGTGTACTTCTGTCAAAATCAGTAACACGCACACAGTAAAAGTAATCGCCAATGTCAACCGGATGATTTTCATTATAATATTCCTCAATTTGAAGAAAACAAACGCGTGCTTTCTAAACAATCACACTTTGCCTATAAATCGGCAAATCAAACACTTAAAATTTATTTTTTCTTTCATTCTTTGGTAAAAGCGGGAAAATTTTTTATTTTTTGGATGACCGGCGAGGATTTCCTGCCAAATTATTCTGATATTGTATTTATTCAGTCTGGTAGGCAGCCGTTCGGCAAAGGGTTGCCTACTTTGAGAATTGTTAATCGTAAAATAGGCGAACGGTTATACTTTAAACGGTAGGAAATTACCTCTTTTTTTAATAGAGACATCTAAAAAAATTAGTTTTGCTGTTAAAAACAAGAATTTACGAATAATTTTTAAAGGTTCCCTATTAAAAATAAGAGGTAATTTCCTACCGTTCAAAGTATA
>JAITQV010000374.1 GCA_031288765.1 Planctomycetaceae bacterium | reverse complement strand
CGCAAGCGGAATTTTACCATTCCGTTAGGAAATCCGCTTGCGAAGGTTTTAGTCCCGCAAGGGACGAGATGTGCATAACCGGCGGTGAAGCGAAGCGCAACCGCCGGATCCCGCCCATCCAAAATATAAAGCCCTGCAAGGGCGAGATTATGATTGTGTTGATTGATAATCTCATCCCTGCGGGATTTTGGGGTGGAGGGGGGCATCCGATCCGTAGGTTGCGCTTCGCTCCACCTACGGTTATGCACATCACACCCCTTGCGGGGTTAAGATTCCGATTTCCGTGCAGAAACAAAAATTCGCCGCCTAACATCGGCGCAATCGCTCGGCGAGGGGCTTTCACCCAACAATTGCCTGCCTTGTGATTAAAAATCTTTAAGAAAAGATTCCGCTTGCGGCGTTCTCCACTTTCCGCTATCAACTCTCCGCTCTTTGGGAACCTCTTGTTATTATCCGTTAATATGATATTCTATAATCGAATTTGTTATCATTTGTGTGGTAACAGTAATCTTTTCCTACAACCATTTCCAACATCCCAAAACTTCCATGTCCGTCCGTATTGTTATTCGCACTGTCATTTCTGTGTTTTTTGTTTTATCTTTTCTTCTTACCGGCTGCCCGAACAAGACGAAAACCGAACCCGTAACCCTTGAAAAAACACCGGAACAAATAGAAACATTGAACATCCCCTACCCAACCGCCGAAATCCTCGAACAACTCGGCTCCGAAAATAATCTGGAATCCCGTTGGTTGTTGCCCGATCCGATTTTTGTTATCGCCGGACAACCAAAACGTTTTTTGGAATCGCCCATCGGAAAAGGAAACGAAAATCTTCTTTCCGAAATTATCTCCCAATTACTGCAAGTTCCGTTTGTTCCCGTCAAAATCGACCGTTTCGTCCAAGCCTCCGCATTTCCCGCACAAATTCAGGTTACAGTGGAACAAAACGGAGTTCCGGTTCCGCAAATGCGGTTGGTTTACCGGCGTTCCACCATTCTCGCTTTCGACGAACCCATCAAAAAAGAAGAATTGTTTAAGTCGATTTTCGGGGACGCCACCGAAGATATCGAATCAAAAAAACGGCAATCGGGAACCATTGAGTATTACGATTTGGCATTGCCGGAGATTACGACTTCGCAACGTCTTGCACTTGCGTTTGCGGATGAACGGACATTGGTTGTTGTCGAAGGGCAAGAATCGGACATTAAGGCTGTTTTCGAACAAAATCAGCAACTTCCCGCTCCGGCAACAAAGAATGCCGCAATTGAACGGCTGAAACGGCTTGACCTTGATTCCAATGATTTGCTTTTGGTTACGTCTTTGGAAGGCGTCAGTATTAGCCCGCAGGTTTTGGAAGATTTCCTGTTCCAAACCGGTGTTCCTCAGAATTTGGCGGAATCGCTTGTAAAACATCTTCGGGCGGCAACATTATTCGTTAATCTGACGGTTCCGGTCAATTCGCCAATGATGACAATTCGTCTTGATTCCCGTGATTCTCAGGGAGCGGTGGAAATCGGCGAAATTACTCAAGGTGTGATTCTACTAGGACAAACCACGTTGGCAACAATAGAGGAAAACGCCAAAATGTCTTTGCCCGTTCCTTATGAATTTGCGAAATCGGTATTAAATGCGGTTACGGTCAATATTGCCGATTCACGGGTTGATGTTGTGCTGAACAAATTTGAAAAGTTCGAGGAAACGGCATCGGCAGGAATCAGGAATCAACAAACAACCATGCAGCAAATGCAGATTCAACAGCAACGTGTGGAGCAAATGCTCATGTTGGGGCAAATTTTCATGGCGTATTACAAAAAGAACAATCAATTTCCTACGGATATTCGTTCTGCTGACGGCGTGCCGCTTCTGAGTTGGCGGGTTGCGGTGCTTCCGATGCTTGGTCTTGAGGAACTTTACAATAAATTCAAATTGGATGAGGCGTGGGACAGCCCAACCAACGAACCATTGCAAAAATCCATGCCGTCGATTTTCCGTCCTTTGGCGGACAATATCAAACCTCCTAAAACAATCATTCGTTTTTTCGATTCGGAAGGAACTCCTTTTGCCAATCCGAATTTGAAACCGGAAGAGTTGAAGAATCCGCAATCGACATTGATGTTTGTTTCGGTGCATCCTGAAAAGGCGGTTGAGTGGACGAAGCCGGAAACATTGGCGTTTGATGCGGACAAACTTGAAGAGATTATTGGTTCGAGTTTATTTGGGTTAACTTTTTCCGGTCAAATACTTCCCGACATTCCGGTAATTCCGCTTTCCGATCCGCGTTCCAAGCAGCAGCGTTACTATTTGGAATCAATAGTCAAGGGTTTACCGCTTCCTGAACCGCCTGCCGATTTGCCGGAATTACCGCAAGAGTCGGCGCCGGTTGTGCCGTCCGCCGGCGAATCAACACCGGCAACAGCTTTGCCAACGGTTCCGACTGAGGCGGTTCCAACTGAAACGGTTCCGGCTGAGACGGTTCCGGCTGAGACGGTTTCTCCGGTAACCGATACAACAACAGTATTGGAACCGCCGTTAGTGATTCCGTTAACACAACCGCCAAAAGAATCTGAAAAATTTTAACCGGTTTGGCATCATTTATACTTTGAACGGCAGGAAATTACCTCTTTTTTTAATAGAGACATCTAAAAAAATTAGTTTTGTTGTTAAAAACAAGAACTTGCGAATAATTTTAGAGGTTTCCTAATTAAAAATAAGAGGTAATTTCCTGCCGTTCAAAATATATTTGGTTTTTGGAGGTTTTTTGAAATAAATCTTATTTCGTAGGGTGTTGTTATGCGCTATATGTTTGCCTGAATGCGTGGCATGCGCGACGCGTTCGCCTGAATGCGTGACGTATTCGCCTGAACGCGCAGCGTATTCGCCTGAATGCGTGGCATATTCGCCTGAATACGTGGCGCATTCGCCTGAATGCGTGGCGTATTCGCCTGAATGCGTGACGTATTCGCCTGACTGCGCGGCGTATTCGCCTGAATGCGCGGCGCAGTTGCCCCACCGCGCGGCGCAGTTGCCTCTCCGCGCGGCGCAGTTGCCTCGCCAGACGGTGCGGATTTTAACCTTGCAAGGTGTGTGATGTGTATAACCGGCAGTGAAGCGAAACGCAACCGTTGGATCGGAATCTTCTACCTGACTGAAGAGATACAAAAAGTTTATTATGTATCCGCCATGTCCCCCGTTGTAAAAATGTCTTATTTCAATATAATAAACAACACGTTTTGATGATTTGAAACCTTAATAAGA
>JAITQV010000359.1 GCA_031288765.1 Planctomycetaceae bacterium | reverse complement strand
ACCGTTTCACCCGACGCAACGAGTTCAATTTTTTGTGCGGAATTGTTTTCCGACAACCAACGTGCGGCAGCCAATAAATCTTCCGTTCTCATTCCGACGTAGGATTTACCGAGTAAATACGCCAGATAATAATCGGTTCCGTCGGTTCCAAACCATTGGTGAGCAAAATATTGTGAACGTCCTGCCTGCGTTTCGCCAAGACCGCGAAGATCAACCGCAATCACAGTTTTACCGTTACGAAGCAATGTTACGATTCGCGGCAAATCCGCCGTTTTACTTTTTTCGTGTAAAAATAGTACGGTTTCTTTCGGTTCCGTTTTCGGTACAAATTTCAGAACCGGAAGAAGAATTTTACCGTTTTCCGTTTTAATTACAAAACGTTCAATATTGGCGGCGGTTTCCTTTAATATTTCGGGAATATCCGAATTTCCTTTATTTTCAACGGACACCGCCGGAATTTCGCCGAGCGGACGAATTCCGGCAATTTTCCGAATCGTTGCAACAAATTCATTATTGTCACGGTTTTCGTTCTTTGCTTTTCGGGCGGCAAGCAATTCATTATTGTAATCGCGGTTCAGGTCGAAGGTTGATCTGGCTCCGTCAAGTTTCATGACTTGCCCGTTTGGAGTTGCGATCAATTCATTGGGTTTGAATATCGGCATATCTTTTGCTTCAAAAATTTGCTCATCACGTCCGGCAAGCCAGCGAAGCATCCAGCGAACCGAACCTTCACGCAAATTTTGATGCCAACCGTGTTCGTTGTCGTGTTCGATAATCGACATTTTTTCAGCGTAACCGAATCGATCAAAAATTCGTTTGGCATTCCGTGCGGTTTTCCACGCACCTTCGACGGGAAAGAAATCTTTTGTTGCGGTTTCGAGCAAGGTCGGTTTCGGCGCACGTATGATACAATAATCAACGTGATCCATTCCGAATCCGAGTTGACCGAAAATATTTTGTTCGGCGTCCTGAGCATCGATTTTAGGAATCAGGGAATCGTATAAACCGCAAAGATAACACGCCGGAACCGCAACCGCAACACGTTCATCCAACGCCATAATATACGAAGTTTGAGTTCCGCCGCCGCTGTTTCCCGTAACACCGATTTTATCCGGTATGACATCGGGGCGGCTTTGGAGATAATCGATTGCCCGAACCATGTCCCAATATTCAAAAGTTGCCGTGTTACGACCGAGCAGAATACTGCCCGCACCGATAACATTGTGATCGGAAACACCCGATCCTTTTTCAGTTACATATTGTAAACGTTCCCCCTGAGCGATGGGATCAATGGACATGACCAGCAAACCGTGTGTTGCGGCAAGAGCCGGAACTTTCTGATAAATTTCGTACGCTTTGGCGAGATGGGAATGACCGCTGACAACCAAAACAGCAGGATAAGGCGGTTTGAAACGGGTTGCATCCGGTATAAAAACGGCGGCGGAAACATAGAATTTCGGAACACTTTCAAAAATAAGCATTTCAACACGGTAAGCGTTTTTACCGGCGGTTCCTTTTTCAAATGTTTTTGTAACTTGCGGATTCAGCGGCGAATTTCGATCCCATGTTTGACCGAGTTGGCGCAGGAAAAATTCTTTCCGTTCCGCCTGATATTTTGTAATATCATCCGTTGTTTTGAGTTTATCGTAACGCTGTTGCCAAACGGTTTTGGCATTGGCCATTTCACCGGAAAGAAATGTTTTCATCATTTCTTTCGGTTTTGTGCCGGCGGAGAGAACATCGCCGTTAAATGGTTTTTCCGCATCCTGCGATAACGTATCGGAAAGGAAAAACACAGTAAACAACACAAAAATAATGATTCGTTTCATTGGATTAAAATTGGGTTAACGGGTTAAGACATTTGTAACAATTCACTCAAACTTACAAAAAGCGGGCGACATTCCGGCAATACCGCCTACTTTTCGAGTTTCATTATAAACGGAACACATGAAAAAACAAGACGACGGTTTATCGGTTTATTTTTTCCGTGAACACTGATTTTGAAATTATTTTACGGCAAGGTTACCGCCTCACCGTCATCAACACGGGAAACCGCTCTCAAAATATTTTGCGGCGTTGTTACTGAAACTCCGCGAACGGAACCGTCGCCAAGTACAAAATTACAAATACCGGAATGCCAACTGCCGAAAGCGTAATGACCTAAAGCATCGCCGGTTGAAGGCGGATTGAAATCGGTAGGTCGGGCAATAGTTCGTACATTGGTCGAACTATGTTGATAAGAAAATATTGCCCGCAAACTGGTGAATCCGGCTCGTTCCCAACCGACTAAATAGGAACAGTCAACATTTTCCGGTCGAAGTGTTGCTGCGGTAGTTCCGTGACATTGTCCGATACGATCTGTCGGAATATGCCGTTCACCGAACAATAATTGATTACTCGTTCCGTCTTGAATCCATGCAAATGTATCACGAGGCAACCATGCTTTCGGATCATTTGATACTAAAAAAGCGGCACGAAACGGACCACGATGTGCGTTAAGATATGTTGTAGCACTTATCCAATACTTTTGTGTTGAGTCTGTTCCGGAAATGGTATGAATAACACCGGCATAATCCGTAACAGGTCCGTATTGAGTGATTTGACCAACTCCTGCACCATAATCGTTGTTTGTGTAATTCGATGCACTCAGCAGAACACCGGAATTACGGCGTGTCGGACAACGAATAATTGGAACGGAACCAAAACCGTTTCGTTGTTCTTCGGTCAAACCGGCAAACCAATTGTTATTCAGTTGTGTATCGAAACCAAAACTCACGATAATATCGTAGAGTGATTGTTGTTCGATAAACGGATAGAGCAACGGCAAAATTCCGGCTCCCCGAAATACAAGATTATTACTTGAGTTTTCGGTGGCTCCGATTGCTGCCGGCGGTAATCCATCTCTGGTACCGTGAAAGTTGTGGACACCAAGTCCGAGTTGTTTGAGGTGGTTGGTACATTGTGAACGCCTTGCGGCTTCGCGTGCCATCTGAACGGCAG
>JAITQV010000337.1 GCA_031288765.1 Planctomycetaceae bacterium | reverse complement strand
TTTATTTTCCGGTTCGGGTTCTTGAAGATTGTTTCGCCTTTTGCAACGCATCGGAAACATCATTGGCAGACGCCGCCGATTCTTCTTTTTGCGGCAACATTGTTGCCGGATCAACCGGTCGGATATTCGGAACGGAAGTTTCCGAATGTTTACGCCGCAATATTTTTCGTTGTTCTTTTCGCATCGTCCAACGGCGGAACAAAGAAAGAGATTGGGCGTTTGAATCGTCATTGTTTGTATCGGTGTCTGGAGTTTCGTTACTGCGGTTGCTGTTGTTTTCCGGTTGAAGTCTTTGTTTCCCCGAAACAGGAATACGGCGGATTCGGTTGAGCAAACGATTGCTCCACACACTAATCAAACCGGTTCGCCGTTGAAAAATTTCCGCAACCAAACAAAGAATCGCCGCGTAAATCAGCCATGTTGAAAGATCGAAATAACGCGGAACCTTCGGAATATCGTTCCACATCTCCGGCAATTCCATCCGCTCACAACCGCCGGTTGTTGCCGCCAAATACCGGAGAGTTTCCACTCCTTTACCGTTACCGGAAGGGCGGAATTCCGGCGAATACGGCAGGCAAACCGGAGGAAGTTGGAACGGTTTGGGAACCGTTTCGCCTTTTTCTGTTAGCAAAAGGGTTGCCTGAATTGTTTCGTTTCCGGTTAAAACGATATTTGCGCCGAGCATGGACGGGTCCAGCCAACGCAGCGGAACGGTTTCCGTTTCCAAACCGATACCGGGCGTTTGTTTTAACACTGTTACCGCCGGAAGCGCCGCAAAGGACTGATTCTGTTCGGGGTCAAGATGCAAGCGGATTTGGCAGCTTCCGTCGTCAAGTTGCTGAGTCAGCATCATATTGTTCGGCAAAGTTTCCGTCCGTCCCGCCGTCCAACGCCCAAAACCGGCAAGCATGGACGGGTAATCTTCCCAATCAGCCATTTGACCGGTGTAAGAACCGTCAATTTGTCCCGTGTAACAAAGAACCCTTCCTAAACCCGCCTGCCACGAAGCGATGATCGGGGCTTTGTAATCGTCGTCTGTTGCCGCCGAAACCAGAGCGCCCGGTTTTGTGTAGCAGAGGTTGTATCCGCCGAGGTTCGGGGGCGCGGTCAACATCATTCCGGTCAACGTCATCATTCCGCCGGTAAAATGAAACGGTGTCGGTTCTTCTAAAAAGGTACTGCGGGAAACCGTGAACGTATCCAACGCAAACAATCGCGGCAAATCATTTGCCTGTTCGGTGAAATAGATGTTTCCGCCGCCGACTCGTGCGATATCTTTACAAAGATCTGCGGTTGTTCCGTCTTCCGTTCCCAACGCAATAACACTGCACGTCATTCCGGCGTTTTTACATGCGGTGAGCAGTTGGACATAATCTTCGGGTTGTTCGGTGTCGTCGGCGTCTGTGAACAGGATAATATGTTTTGTACCGGCTTGGGCTTGGACAAGTATTTTGCTTGTTGCCGCCAAACCGACGTAAACAAAAATTCCGCCGCCGCCTGGTCCGACGGTCAAAATTCTGTTGCGGTCGTCTTGCGGGTTCGTATTTTGTTTTAGCGGAATAATTGTCTGAACTCCGGTATCGCAGATCAAAACGGCAACTTCGTCCATGGGCGTTAAAATTTTGAGGACTTCGGCGGCGCCGAGGTTGGCGAGGTCCATTTTAATTTTTCCGCCCGGAACCATCATTCCCATAGAGCCGGAGCAATCCATCAAAATCGCAACGGCAACTGCCAGTTTACGGTGTTCTTTTCGGAGTTCCATAGAAACGGGCATAACGGTGTCGAGCGGCGATTGGTAATATCCGCCGAGAGCGTAGGAATTTTTACCGCCGGTAAGCATTAAACCCGAACCGGTTTGTTTAATCCATTCGGCGATTAGTTCCATACTGAAAATTCCGATTTGCGACGTGGATACATTTTCCAGAACAATACCGGAATAACGGCTTAAAAACGGCAGCGACCAACGAACTCCCGTGCCGTCGGAAATTTCCGTTTCGATGGCGGAGTTGTTCAGAACATCCGCAAATTTTGAAGCGGGAGCCGAAGAGCCGTTTTTTGAATGAGGAACAATGACCAGCAAGGGTTTATTCCCTTCGATGCCGACTAATTTCCGAGCCGAATTATTTTCGGGAACAGGATCATTTTCCTGAGCGTGAATTTGCAGTTCGCAGGACAAGGCGCCGGGTGTTCCTGCTTTGAGTTGAAAGTCGAACCGGTTGTTTCCCGATGCGAGGGAACGGGTTCCTTTTTGGGCAACAACTCCGTTTTGCAGGAGTTCATATTCTACATTTTGAGTTACCGGAGCGTGCACCCAGCCGGTTATTTTGAACACTTCTTCCGGCAAGACACGATCCGGAGCCTCGATAGAGAGGACAGCAATATCGCCGACGGCGGGGCGTTCGAGGAGTCGGTAATCGACGGCGATACCGCGTTGAACGAGTTGGGCAGCCAATTGATTGGGGTGATTACCGGTCCAGCGACCGTCGGACAAAATGAGCAACCGCCCTTTATCGCCGACGGGGATTAACGACAAGGCGTTTTCGATGGCGCTGTTGAGATTTGAGGCATCGGCTTGGACATTTGCCGTAAATTCTCCGAAGGTTCCGGCGGCTGGACCGGCGGGAATACGTTCGGCGAAGGATTTTGCTCCGAAGGCGACAACACCGAGACGGTCTTCTTTACCGATATGGTTGAGCAACAGATTGACAGCGTGTTTTTGTGTGGTTGCCGAACCGGTTGGCATGGAGCGGCTTCGGTCGGCGAGAACAATGATACAACCGCTCTGGGTTGGCAATTTGAGCATAGGTTGTGCCATTGCCGAGACAATCAACAAAAGAACGGCAAGACGCAAAACGGTCAACAATTGTGTGGGGATTCGCCGGAAATAAAGCGAACACACAATCGGAATTAAGAGGAAAAACCAAATCGGCTGTTGGAAAAACATCATTCCGGTATTGTACATTCTGCAATTATAATTTCAAGACAAAGAACAATTTTATATTGATAAACATTTCATGGTTTTTTATAACCGGTTTTTCGGGGGGCGAGCATTTGCCTATCTTTTGAAATGTTAATCAACACGATTAACGAAACACTGCCCCGTTAGGGGCGGCATGTTGGTAGAAAACGGCGTAAAAAATAATCCGCGTCCCGTTAGGGACGCAATATCGGTTTTATTCTTAAACATGATGAACGGTTTTAATTTTGTTTCCATTTGACATTGTGTCCCTAGCGGGACACGCATTTCTTTTATAATATTTTTCTACCAACATTTCGTCCCTAACGGGACTTTGATGCAATTGTTCGCC
>JAITQV010000177.1 GCA_031288765.1 Planctomycetaceae bacterium | reverse complement strand
GTGAAAAAAAGCAATGTAATTCGGAAACGCGTTACGGAATGTTTTATTGTTTCGATCAGCGTTTCCGGTTCCAGACGGCGTCCGGTAATTAACGCCAATCGTTCACGAAGTTTCGGATCATACGCAATATGATTAGGTAGTTCCGCGTCGGTTTCGGCTCTCGGAAAATCCCACAAACCAGCCCATCGAACCCCTTCAGGATAACGAATCAACAGAATTTTTCCCTGTTTCCGTACCAAAAGAGCAACTTCCGTCCGATATTCTTTTTTCTCTTTTGATTTTTGATGCGGAATCTCCGATTGCAATCCCTGTTTTGCCGTTTCACAAAACCGGACAACCGGACAATGAATACATTGCGGTTCCTGACCGGTACAAATAAGATTGCCAAGATCCATCAAGGCTTGATTAAAACGTCCGGCGTTTTTTTGCGGCAAAATTTCTTCAGCAAAATTCCACAACAACGCATTTGCTTCGTTTTGAGTCGGATCAGCACGGAGAGCTAACAATCGAGCATGAAGCCGAATCGTATTGGCTTCGAGAATCGGTTGCCGTTGATCGAACGCAATGGAAAGAATCGCTCCGGCTGTATAACGTCCAATTCCCGGTAAACTCAGAACATCTTCACGGCGATTCGGAAAAACACCGCCAAAACGTGTTACAATTTCCTGTGCCGCCCGGTGCATTTGAACACAACGCCGATAATATCCCAGTCCTTCCCAAAGCCGGTTCACCTCATCAATCGGCGCCGCGGCAAGTTCCGCAATTGTCGGAAATCGTTTCACAAACCGATCAAAATAACCTTCAACCGTTTTGGTTGTTGTTTGCTGAAGCATGATTTCACTTACCCAAACCCGATACGGATCAATAGTTGTTCCGGTATTCCGCCAAGGAAGTGATCGGGAATGTTTAGCGTACCACGCGAAAATCCGGCGACGAAATATAACGTAATTTATATCCATACTTTTTTAGTGAATAGTTTGCAAACAACTTATTATCGAAACGACAATGTTCCGCTTACAAACTATTCACCATACACTATTATGTCCTTTGTAATAAATCATTTTTCACCATTAATGTGCCAAATTTTCTTTAAATTCCTCTAATGTCTCACAGTCCAATGCACGATCAATAAGCGATTCCAGCGCAATCAAATCAGTGTATGATTCCACTGCTCGCGTAACTGAAACCGGCACTTTTTTAAAACGTGATTTAAGAATCTTCAGAACATCAGCAATTTTACCTTCAATTTTGCCCTCTTTTATACCTTTTATGTATGTCTGTCCTAATACTGAATCAACGATCATATTGACCTCTCTTTCGTGTAAAATTTTTGAAGCAGCTCTGGCAACAGCTTCTTTTTGTGAATCACCCATTACTGCCAGAAAGTAACTTACATAAGAATTTATCCAACCGTGAATACGCTTATCATTTTTTACCGGTTCAAAATAACCGAAGATACGTTCAATTCTGTCGGATAAATCACCATACGTGTACGATATCAACGAATCCAAAAGTGCAACTAACACCGCAGAACCGCGCAATTCATCCCGATTAATACCGGATAAATCTATCACAAAAAAATGTATCGACAAAAAACCGCTAATATCCAAACCTTTCGGTACGGATATTAAATTTTTAATTTGCAACACATCGCTCCATGTAACCTTGCCGTGATAAAGTAATACAATTATTGGATACGGTAATTTGCCTTCTTGTGTAATTGTCCGGTTGGGAGCAGAAAGACATTGCTCGAAAAACATAAGTATATTACGCAAACAGCGAATAATAAACAATATTACCTTTTTCGATTGATGTTCCAACATAAAGAATATACGGGAATGACCTTTTTCCTTGAACTCCGCCGAAAAACGCAAATCCTCAATCACTTCCCGTAACTCTTCACTTACCGTTATCGGCGATTCACATTGAAGCGAATTAAGATCAATTAACTTGATAATTTCCGAATCGCCATAATTCGCCAATAATTCCGCAAACACTTCCACATCACAAAGAATACGGCGCGAAAGTAAATCATGCGGTTGATTAAGCTCAAGTTGTATTACTTTCGGAAATAAATGATTCTTTTTCATAAATAACCTTGTATTTCGTTAAGCCGGAGTAGAAAATATTTTCTACTCCTTGCTACAATTATTTGCTGATTTTTTTCTATAATATCTATTTTTCATAAAAATTCAAGAATCGGCAATAGCAATAACTGTCTATTTTTGACATTGACTCAAACTTTTGTATATTCATTTTATTTGTATTTTCTCTAAATTATTGTAAAATATTTTATAAAGTTACGGAATGTTTGAAAGTTGTACTTTAATTCTTTAACTAAGCCGTTGCCGGTTCCGATTTCAGGAACGAAAAGAAAATTTGTAATAAATCATTGGCTTGTTCTGCTGTCATATTTTTTGCATCGTACCGCAAAATCAAACGAAGCCGATCTGCATACGTTAGCGCGGAAAGAGAAATGAGTGTGCCGGAGCGAATAGGCGGTGCAGCATCAACCTCTTCCAAAACCGCATTGCCGACAAAAAGACGACCGTCATGCCGACGCATAAACGGTAATGATTCAAAAATTCTGCCTAAATTCGATAACACCGCTGTCGCACGGCATTTCGGTGACTTTAATTCATAACCGATTCCGCCGGGCAAACGATCACGTATTTTCAAAGTCAATAACAAAACATGTTTTTGTTCCGTTCGTTTAATCCAATCCGTTTCCTGATGAATATTTCGCAACAACAGATCCGGATCGGAAAATTCACGTTCTTTCCGATCTAAAAAAAGCATCGTAACGGTATTAGCGGCAGGCATGTTTTTAAGTGATTCCGTTCTAAGATTCATGGGCATAGTAATTCGTAACCAAGGATTGCCTTTCGGAACAAACCATTTTTTCCGCCAAACACCCATTGCCAAGAATAAATCGCGAATCAATAAATCATTAACCGTAACTTCATGCCGTTTCGCCCGATCAAAATAATTCCGTGTTTCCTCCTGTGTCAGTTCATCCGCACAAAACGCCAGATAATCCTTTGCCGGAATATTGGTATTCAACGGAACATACGGAGCAAGCGGTGTTGGAAAACGAAGTGATAATTGATGTGTTGTTACAGCGGTTGAAAAGAAGAAACGAAGATATTTGGCTAATGTCAACCCGCTTGAACCGCGGCGTAACAATAACGCCGAATCAAGATTGCGCGGATTTTCCGGCGGCAACTCGCCTTGAAAACGAATCGCGTAATTAGACAAAATATCAGCAAGAACCTGCATTTCGCCAATTCCGTCCGAAACACTATGATGAAACTGAAATAAAACCGAAGTTTGATTTTTCTCTTCAACAAAATATACTTTAAATCCGGGTTCAATAAACGGATCAATGGCATCCGGATTCGGAAACCGCGACGCAAGCGGTCCTCGAATTTTACGAATAAAAATAGGACAATCAATTTCTTCCCAGAAAAGTTGTCCGCGCCGATTCTTATAGACAACACTTCGTAACATCGGATGATAACGAAGAACCTCTGTAATTGACGCTTCGAAACGTTTAAAATTCAAACGTCCCGAAAAACGCAAAAATCGAAACGAATCCATCGGATATGCCGGTTGATCGTCCAAAAGCATATATTTTTCAAAAATCGTGAACGGAATCAACATAATTAGGATCGTTAAGAAAAAAGGTCAAAAATTGTTCAAAAAATTGTAATAACTCAATTTGTGATGACTTAATGTGTCAAGAAATAGGACTTTCCGATTCCGACGGCGTTAACAGTTTGTGAACGGTTACAGGTTTTAATTTGTTGACCGTTTAAGTCATTATCAACTGTTTAAGTTATTACCAATTACCAAGTTCCAACTAATAGTTGAATAGTTGCAAAATTTATAAGGAATTTTTACAAGGAATTAAAATAAAGGATCAAATTTTTCCAAAGGTCCAACTGTTACGAGTAAATGATCGTTAAGCGGATATTTTTTCAGGACATTTTCAACATCATCAAGTGTGATTTGCCGGATTTCTTCAAGGTCTTGCCGGATAGTCCGGTATTGACGGTGAACCGTCCATTCTCCGCCAATGGAAAACAAACGTCCGCCGGGTCGTTCATTGGCAAGAACAAGCCGTGACAAAATTTTGTTTTTGGAACGGTCAAGTTCTTCCTGAGTTAAACAGTTTTGTGTGGTTTCGTTGTAAATTTTTTGTGTTCGGCAGAGAACTTCTTCCGCATATTCCGGTTCACTGGAAAGACCGGTTACAAAAACACCGTTGTCGAAAAATTCGTTGGTTTCCAACTCCGCCGAATCCGCAACACCCGAATCGACAAGTTCCCAATAAAGACGGCTGCCGACATCATCTCCAATCATGTTGGCAATCATTCCGGCTGCAAAACGATCAACATCTCCGGCTGACGGCGCATCGGAAAGAAGCAATGTATATTGTTGCGCGGCGGATTCCTTGAATATCCGGTGAAAACCGCGATGTCCCCGAACACACCGGAATTTTGATTCGTTTTTTCCGGCAGCAGTATTTTTTGATTTCCAATGTCCGCAAACCTGTTCGGCTTTTTGTACGAATTGATCAAAATCAAGCCGTCCTGTTCCAATCAACACAATATTTTCAGGACAATATTGTTCTTCAAGATAGCATCGAATCTGATCAATGGAAAGACCGGAAACACTTTCGACTGTTCCGAGAACACTGTTAGCAAGCGGATGACCGGCAAAAAACAACTCACGGCTTTTATCATCGGCTCCGAATGGCGGTTGATCGTCATACATTCGGATTTCTTCCAGAATAACCTGTTTTTCCGTTTCAAAATCATCTTGACGCAATGCAGGACGTAAAAGATCGCCGAATAATTCAACCGTATCGCCCAGCAGTTCGGGGAGGAGCGACGCAAAAAAAACTGTTTGCTCTTCTGTGGTGAAGGCGTTGGCATCAGCGCCCATCTCATCAAGATAACGATTAACTTCTTCCGCTGTTCGGTTTTCGGTTCCCTTGAAAACAATATGTTCAAGAAAATGACTAACTCCGGCAATCTCCGGCGTTTCGTTTCGTGAACCGGTATTTACAAAAAATCCGAATGAAACAGAATATGCCGCCTTATTGATTTCCGCGATCACTTCAAGACCATTATCGAGTTGTGTTTTCTGAAATTGCATTGCCCAAAACCAATCATTACAATTTTTTCTTATTGTGGGGAAACAAAAAATAACCGCCCTGTGTTTTCGTGAGTATCATTAAATCTTTCGGCTTTGAAAATTAAGGGGAAAATAAAAAATATTATAACCTTGCCCGTTATTAAGTCAAGATGAAATTTCATTCTTGCTAAATCCGGTCAAATCGGGTAAAATCCCAACATTTGTGTAATGTTTATCGGATTTGCATGTAATATTTACGATATTTTATTGTTTTATGACTTTGTTTGAAAATCTTCGGTATCGGTCTGAGCAACTTTGCCGTATTCGTCGTTTTTTCAACGAACGGCGTTTTGTCGAAGTTCAAACACCGGTACTTTCGGCGGATACTATTGTCGATAAACACGTAGAACCGATAGCTGTTACCGATTCTTCATTTCCTGTAACATTGCATCAAAATCAAACGTATTATCTCCGAACCTCTCCGGAATTTGCGATGAAACGGCTTCTTAGTGCCGGAATGGAAGCGATTTATGAAATTGGAACGGTGTTTCGAAAAGGTGATCGGGGACAATTTCACAATGTCGAATTTACGATGCTCGAATGGTATCGGGTTGGCGACGATTATCGTACAGGCATGGAACTTTTAGCCGAACTGATCCGGTTTATTGATAAAACGTTACCGGAAATTGTTTACCGTTCTTTTCAGGATATTTTTCAAGAGTACACCGGAATAAATCCGCATCGGACTACGGCGGCGGAATGTTGTCAGGCTGCCGTTTGGAAAAATCTTTCCTATCCTGATTCGCTGACGGAAACGGATGATTGGATTGACTTGTTGTTTTCGGAGCTTGTTCAACCGAATCTTCAATCGGTTATTGTGTACGATTTTCCGGCAGCGCAATCTCAGTTGGCGCAAACACGAACAATTTCCGATTCATTGGGAACGGTTACGGTTAGTGAGCGGTATGAATTATTTTTGAACGGAATTGAAATTGCCAACGGCTATCACGAATTGCCGGACGCTGCCGAACTTCGGAACCGTTTTCGTGAAAATCTTCGGCGGCGTATTGAGGCGAATTGTTCGGAGTTGCCGGTCGAAAGCCGGTTATTGACGGCAATGGAATTGGGATTTCCGGCATGTAGTGGTACGGCTCTTGGAATTGACCGTTTGATGATGGTACTGCTCCAAACACACTCCATCGACGACGTTATGCCGTTTCCCATTGAAATCTGTTAAAAAGAAGTATCTATTCAGTGATTTATCCCGAAAATAGGGCTGACTAGATACCTCGGAACTCCGATTTAGGTGTTCGGAACTTTGATTTTGGTGTTCGGAACTTCGATTTTGGTGTTCGGAACTTCGATTTGGGAGTTTGGAACTCCGATTTTGGTGTTCGGAACTCCGATTTAGGTGTTCGGAACTTCGATTTTGGTGTTCGGAACTCCGATTTAGGTGCTCAGAACTCCGATTTAGATGTTCG
>JAITQV010000138.1 GCA_031288765.1 Planctomycetaceae bacterium | reverse complement strand
TAATGTAGTTCTGCAATTTCCGCATTTTGCCTGTCCGAATGTTCAAAAAAGATACAAATTCGCCCAAAATTGCTGTGAAATGAAACAAACGGCTGAATATTTACTCATTGCTCATAATTTTGTGAATTGTTGTTTGCGGTTTCGGTTTGCCATGACAACCCCGAATCGCTTTTAGAATTTTTATAATCTTTGCGGTCAAATAAAAAAACCGCCCAAACCCTGCGAAATGTTTATGACGCTTTCAAATCTTTTTCTTGCGGCACAATCCCAACCGGTTATCGGACTTGGATTGTATGATTGGATCACTTTGATACTTTATTTTAGTATTTTGATTGGGGTTGCCTGGTGGGTTGTCCGCCAAAAGACGGAAACTTCTGCGGATTATTTTCTTGCAGGTAAAAAGGCAACTTGGGTTGTTATCGGGGCGTCGTTGTTTGCGTCCAATATCGGTTCGGAACATCTTGTCGGTCTTGCCGGAACAGGCGCAAGCGACGGTATGGCGATGGCTCATTACGAATTGCACGCCTGGTGTTTGCTGATACTTGGTTGGGTGATGGTTCCGTTTTACGAACGGAGCTGCGTTTACACAATGCCGGAATTTCTCGAAAAACGGTATTGCAGTGCGGCGCGGTGGCTGCTTTCGATTATCAGTTTGATTGCTTACATTTTGACCAAAATCTCCGTAACTCTTTTTGCCGGCGGAATCGTTTATCAGGCATTGTTTCCCATTCCGATTTTCGCCGGAATTGATAATTTCTGGGTCGGGGCAATCGGTATGATAGTTGTTACGGGCGTTTATACGATTCTGGGAGGTTTGCGGGCGGTTTTGTTTACGGACTTATTTCAGACAACAGTATTGCTTATCGGTTCAACTTGTGTTCTTTTAATCGGTCTCCAGCAAGTCGGCGGTTGGACAACCCTCAAAGAAACAGTTCAAAACACCGACCGGATTTACGGTTATAAGATTGTTGTTTCCGAAACCGCCGGCGATAACAGTATTAGCGGCAGCAATGGTGAAAGTAATTCGGAGAACAACACTGCGGAGAACAATAATAAAAAACCGAAAACGTTTTTGAAAAATAAACAGGGGCAGGATATTATTGTGATGCGTCCGAAATTGGCGGATGATCAACACAATACCAATTGGCTTTATTTTCATGAATTGACCAAAGACGATATTCTCAACGCCAAACTCGAAGAAAATCTCGAAACCGAACAATTTCAAAACCTGTTGTTGACACATAGTGAGGTGATGTTGCGGGATTTATCGTCTGTGATGCCGGAGGCGCAACGTTACAAGGCGGATCACTTCAATCTTTGGAAACCCAATTCTCATCCGGTTTTTCCTTGGTTTGGACTTTTGTTTGGTGCGCCGATTGTCGGGCTGTGGTATTGGACAACGGATCAATATATTGTCCAAAGAACATTGGCGGCAAAAAATCAACGGGAAGCGCGGCGCGGTACGATTTTTGGTGCGTATTTGAAAATGGCGCCTGTTTTTATATTTATTCTTCCGGGCATGATTGCTTACGGTTTGGCGGTGCAGGGCAAAATCAGTGCGGAAGTTCTCCATGAACCCAATCAGGCGTTTCCGATACTGGTCAGGGAAGTGTTGCCGGTGGGTCTTAAAGGGATTGTTATTGGCGGGCTTATGGCGGCATTGATGAGTTCGCTTGCGTCGGTTTTCAATTCCTGTTCGACATTGTTCACTATGGATATTTACACAAAAATATACCGGAACGCTTCCGAAAAACATCTTGTGTGGGTTGGGCGTTTGGTAACCGGTTGTATGGTTATTCTCGGATTACTTTGGATTCCGGTTATCCGCCACATGCCGGGAACATTGTACGGATATTTGCAAAGTGTTCAGGCGTATATTGCGCCGCCTATTTTTGCGGTTTTCTTTCTTGGTGTGTTTTTCAAACGAATCAACGCTTACGGTTGTATGACGGGTTTGGTTACCGGATTTATTTTGGGAATGTTGCGGCTTGTTGCGGAAATTGCTTATAACAGCGGTTATGCGCCGGAATTATTTTCGGACGGCGGTTTTCTCCAATGGTTTGCCACTGCCAGTTTTACTTTTGTTTGTATTTATTTGACGTTAATTTGTTCGTTATTGATTGTTACGGTTAGTCTTTTGACGCCGAAGCCGCGTGAAGAACAGTTGGCGGGTTTAACGTATGCGACTTCGACAAAGGAACATCACCGTCTTACCCGTGAAAGTTGGAATTGGTTGGATGTTGTTTTGACGTGCGGGCTTTTGGTGATTATTATCGCAATTTATATTTATTTTACGGGCTGATTGGTTATTGGCGATGTTTCGCCGAAACATCGCTTGCCGATAGGCAATCAAAACATCCAACATGATATAAATTCGTTGTCGGCTGACGCCGACGCAATCGTTCGGCGAGCGATTGCCTACCTTATGAATTTTTAATCGTAAAATAGGCGAACGGTTGCCTACCTTGTGAGGACAAACTTTTAGCGGAAATTCCACCGAAATATTACGGTAATTGTTTATTATACCGTACGGATTTATATGACACTCAGGGAACTGAAAGAAATTGTTTTGGAAGCGAATCTTGATTTGGTTCGGCATCATCTTGTGTTGTTTACTTGGGGCAATGCCAGCGGGGTTGATCGGGAACGGGGGTTGATTGTTATCAAACCGTCGGGAGTTTCGTATCAAGATTTAACGGCGGAGAAGTTGCCGGTTCTTGATTTTTGCGGCAACATTATTGAGGGGCAATTGAATCCTTCTTCGGATACTCCGACTCATTTGGTTTTATACCGTTCGTTTCCTGAGATTGTCGGGGTGGTTCACACGCATTCGGCTTATGCAACTGCGTGGTCGCAGGCGCAACGCGATATTCCGGCAAACGGCACGACACACGCCGATTATTTTTATCGGGAGATTCCCTGCACACGATCAATGACTCGGGACGAAATTTTTGGGGATTACGAGGCGGAGACCGGAAACGTTATTGCCGAATGTTTCCGTGTGCGGCGAATCAATCCGGCGGAAGTTCCCGGAGTTCTTGTTGCGAATCACGGGGCGTTTACGTGGGGCAATTCCGTACAACAGGCGGTTGAAAACGCTGTTGTACTTGAGGAAGTTGCGAGGATTGCGTCGATTAGTTGTTCGCTTAATTCGGAGTTGCCGATGAATCCGCTTCTGATTGAAAAACACTTTTCCCGAAAACACGGGGACAACGCCTATTATGGTCAATAATAGGGACAATAATATAGTCAATAATTCGGAATCCGAATTATTGACGGTTTCAAAATTCAATCTTATAGATTTCCGGCGATGAATACTGTTGTACCGAAAGTTGCAATCTTGATTGAGACGTCGCGGGAATACGGTCGCGGTTTACTTCGCGGTATTGCCAAATATTCGCAGCTTTACGGACCTTGGCAATTTCATTTAACACCCGGCGATTTTGAGCAGATTGTTCCGAAAATGAAAGAGTGGGGCGGTACGGGGATTATTGCGCGTGTGATGAATGATCGGACGGCTCAGTTGGTGATACGAACCGGATTACCGGCGGTTTTTCTTGATTTACCGGATTCGCCGGCGGTTCGGAAAACGGTGCGGAATATTGCACACATTGAGATGATCAGCGATTCGGTCGGGGCGGCGGAGTTGGTTGCGGAACATTTTCTCGAAAAACAATTTCGGCAATTTGCTTTTGTGGGTTATCGGGGGCAAATCTGGTCTCATATTCGTGAGCGTTCTTTTACGGATTATTTGAAAAGCAGAGGGTTTCCGGTGGAGATATACGATGTTCCGTTGCGGCGCGGTTTGCCGTTATGTTGGGAAAAGGAAGAGATTTTTCTTGCCCGTTGGCTGAAGGGTTTGTCCAAACCGGTTGGTTTGATGGCTTGTAATGATCAGCGCGGTCGTGAAGTGTTGGATGCGTGCAGTGTTGCGAGGATTGTGATACCGGAGGAGACGGCGGTTGTCGGGGTTGACGATGACGAATTATTGTGTGATTTGAGTTATCCTCCGCTTTCGAGTGTCCGGTTTAACACGGAACGGGGCGGATTTCTTGCGGCGCAAGCTCTTGATAAGATGATGAAAAATCAGCCGGAACAATTGGAAAAAATCGCGGTGATTCCGTTTTGTGTGGTGGAGCGGCGTTCCAGCAACATTGTTGCGGCGGACGATCCGGTGATTGCGGCATCGCTGCAATACATCCACACCCAACCCCTCAACACCTTGACCATTCACAAACTGGCGGAACATCTTGCGGTATCACGGCGGGGGTTGGAGTTAAAATTCCGGCGGGTTCTTGGGAAGACGGTTTTGCAGGAGATTCACAAGGTTCGGCTTGAGCGGGCGAAAAGTCTTTTGCGGGAAACGGACATGAGTATTCCTGAGATTGCGGAAGATGTTGGTTTTGCCACGGGGAGTTATTTGATTCAGGTATTTAGAAAAGAGTTGGGGGTTACTCCTTCCAAGTACCGCCAACGCAGCGGATAGCGGAGCGAGAACAGTCTCTTTGTATTAACCGCAACATAGTCCGCAGGTTATGCGGATTTTCACAGAGGTCGATTTTCAGTAAATATTTCGTATCTATTCAGTCCTTTGTTAAACAATGACACAAAAAAATCTCCTTTTCCCTCTGTTTTTTTCCTAAGCCCGCAAGGGCGAGATGTGCATAACCGGCGGTGGAGCGCAGTGCAACCGCCGGATGTTTGCCAATATAAGGTAGGCAACCGTTGGGTGAAAGCCCCTCGCCGTAGCGGTTGCGTTGGCGCTAGCCGA
>JAITQV010000076.1 GCA_031288765.1 Planctomycetaceae bacterium | reverse complement strand
GGAATCGGTGGTTGAATTTGGGAAGAACCTGATCAGTGCCATACACAGTTTTGTCGGGCGGGAACCTCAATCGGATGATCAAAGCCTGATTGTTGTCGGAAGACGAGATAAATAGAGGTGTGGGGGTTGTGATTTGGGGTTAATTGCAATGTAGGGGCGAAAAATGTTTCGCCCCTACCACATGCGGCGTTTCGGCGAAGAGTTTTCATCCATGGTTGCCGACCTTTTGGTTGCTTACTTTATTATTTTTTGGGAAGAACATGATCCCGATCCCAGTTTGCCGGTTTCGACACCTTTCCGTTTTCATTTATCTTGAAGTGTCTCGTAATCGAATCAAGTTTTTGAGCTGTTGTCGCAATAGAAGTTACGGCGTCGGCGGCTTCGGTTACGGCAACCGTGTTTTCGTCCGCCGTCTTGCTCAGTTGAAAAACCGCAGAATTAACATTGTTGAGGCTTTGGGTTTGTTCCTCCGCTTCATGGCTGATTTTAACAATAATTTCATTGACCTGATTTACTTGTTCGGCAATAAAATTAAGCGATTCGGAAGTTTCACCGGCAACACGGCTGCCAATATTAACCTGATGAATCGACTCCTCGATAAGTCCGGCAGTTTCCTTTGCCGCCTTCGCACTCCGCGCGGCAAGACTGCGAACCTCCTCCGCCACAACCGCAAAACCCTTGCCGTGCTGCCCCGCACGCGCGGCTTCCACTGCGGCATTGAGAGCAAGCAGGTTGGTCTGGAACGCAATATCATCAATCACCCGAATAATCTTCTTGATCTCTTCCGAACTCTTGGTAATTCCGTTCATCGAAGCAATCATCCGGTTCATTTTTTCCTGACCTTCTGTTGTTCCTTTGTGTGCTTTGTCCGCAAGCACTTCGGCATTTCGGGCGTTGTCGGACGTTTGCTTCGTCTGCACATTCAACTGGCTGATCGAACCTGAAACATCCTTTAACTGCGTCGCACTTTCATTCGTATTGGCAACAAGACGCTGATTGGTATGCGTTAAATTATCCCCTTCGATACTGATCGCCCCCGCAACCGTTTTCAGGTCTTTGATGGAATCATAAAAACCATAACGCATTTCAATTAAAGCGTTACCGAGTATATCGTGTATCGAATTTAACGGAACCCAAACACGAAGATCGCCCTTCGCAATCGTCAGAGCCACTTCGGTTTTTTCCTTGAGCGAAGCCGCAACCTGTTGAAACGCCTGCGCCAGAATTTCCAACTCGTCATTGGTATGAACTTCCAGATGCATCTCGAAACTGCCTTCCGCCAGTTCTGTCGCCGCTGCCGTCATCTGTTTAATCGGACCCACAATCCGATGAACCGTAAGCCAAAGAAGCAAAATAAAAAAGACCAATCCCACAAGCGCAATCGTAAGATTCGTCAAAATGTTGTATTCAATAATCCTCACATAATGCTCAATCGGTTTTCCGGCAAAAAGAGCGCCAAGAATTTTACCGCTTTCCGTCGCAATCGGATAGTAATAGACTTTCATCCGCTGTCCTAAAACAACGGATTCGCCGAAATA
This sequence comes from Planctomycetaceae bacterium, assembly GCA_031288765.1. Lineage (GTDB taxonomy): Bacteria > Planctomycetota > Planctomycetia > Pirellulales > Thermoguttaceae > WRKP01. The sequence goes on along the minus strand of JAITQV010000076.1, from coordinate 2,748 downwards.
TTCCTTTTTGTCCTCGAAAAGCGTTTTGATAACAACCGGATCGGTAAGCGAAGTTCCCACCGCCGCAGAACCGTCTTTATTCTTTAACGTCGTAACATAGCGTTTTTGTTCGACAAACATTGTGCTTTCGGTGTCAAATTCACTTTTCAAATGATTGACCCATGCTTCGGTGTCGATTCGGAAACCGCTGGAAACCACGCCGAGTAAGGTTCCGTCGGAATCCACAATCGGGGCAACTCCCCGAATCGAAAGCGGAATGGTCTGGGTTCTTTCAAAGAAAACGCCGGCTTTTTTCTGTTCCAATCCGTATCTGATACTTTCCTGATCCAGCAGATCGCCGAATTTCTGACGGTTGGCGGTTCGAGCCAACACCGTGCCGTCCGCTTCGATAATCGTGAAAAATTCGCATTTCTTCGATGAATTGTAATCGTCGAAGACTTTGAAGATGGCGTCACGATCCTTGTTTTTGACTGCTGTAATCAGTGTTTCCATATAGGAAATGGCTTTGGTTTGTTCCAAAGTCAAATCGCGAAGCATGGTGATTTCGTTTTTAATATCGCGTCCAATGATAAGGATACTTTCATCCGCTCTTTCGTGGACGAAGCTTCGGAATTCCATCGTACTAATAAGAAGTGTAACCCCAACAAGTAAACAGGTCATCACAATGACCGGAAACAAAATCTTGGATTGGATACCCTTAAAAATTTTCATAATATTTGAGGAAATGCTGCAAAACTTGGCTTTTCATCTGGCAATTTACCGGTAATTCTTATTGTTCAAACGGCAAAATTCGTTGGAAGCAAGTTTTTAGGGTTTGTCGAAATTACCTTGTTTCAAAGTGAAAAACGGTTGAAAAACACAATGTACTTACACAATGTATTATCTCACAATGTACTTTCTGTCAATGAGCCGGCGGGCAAGGGTTACGGGATTATTTTCCGTTTTATCTGCCGTGATTTCCTTCAAAATACGGGATTGCGGCAATGCAGTACCCAACTGTCCCGTTGACAGGGTGATATAGAATAGGTTATTTTTCGGAATATTGCAAGATATTAGCAAAATCTTTTCGCAAATCTTTTCGGAGTTTTTTTATGTGAAGAGCAAAAATAACGTAAATCGCGTTTTTCGGGCGGTGATTTCAACCGCAAACCCCAACATTTAACCCCAACAGAAGTAACTGTCTATTTTTATTAACCGCAGAATACACGAAACACACGGAAATTAGTAAACGGAATTAGTAAATTGGTAATTATTCAGCGGAATATTTCAATATAACCTTATTTTCAACCTGATTTTTCCAAACAAAACAACCTTAGTAGCAAGAAAACCCTCAAACAATCAACCTTATTACCTTATTCTCTGTTTTTTAATAAGGTAAATAAGGTAATAAGGTTGTAATAATGTATGAAATGATGCTACTAAGCTTGTTTTATTTGGAAAAATCAGGTTGAAAATAAGATTTGTCCGGCGTAATAGTTTGGCAAAATAGCTGAATAAATAAAAAATTTTCACAAGATTCCCCCAAAAAAATCAGAGAAAAATAAAAAAATATCAGAGAATTGCTTTTTTCTGTAATTCTTTATCTATCATTAAGTTAAAATGGTTTCTTTTTTTGAGAAAACAAGGAATTTTGAAAAAAATCGAAGGATTTTAGGAAAAATAAAGAAATACCCCCTTGAGTTTCCGACTAATTCCCCCTATAATTTCTACCATCATTGAAATTCAAAATTACAAGCCGTAAATTATATTTTTTGCCGTAATTGTTTAACGACAGACGATTTGTGATAATTTCCATGAAAATTGCCTCCAAAATAAGGACTCAAAACATGAAAAATTCGGCAACAAACACCGTAAATAACAGTGCAAACCCCACAGAGTTAAAATGGGCAATTAGGGGGGGGGGGGGGGGATTTTGTATAAATTCAGCGAATTTATGCCGCTCTAAACTCTTTGCCAATAAACACTTAACTCTTTCCCGTTCTTCATTGTTCGGCTTTATCTTGGTCGAACTTCTGCTGGTCATTGCGATTATCGGTGTTTTAACCGCTCTTCTGTTGCCCGCCATTCAAACCGTTAAGGTAATCGCAAAATATTCCTCTCTTTTCGGCTATACTTTCCACGTATTGAAATTGCTCTTTTAATTTTTTTGGGAATCATTACAATTCCTTTTTTACTTTTACCCTTAAGGAGATTTTCTCATGCTTAACATATTTTATAGTGATCAGGATATTGAGGTGATTCAAGATGAACGTTACCATCATCCACACTCCGCCATTCGTCAACGTATGACCATTCTTGCGCTTCATAGCAGCGGCGTGGTTGCCGAACATATTCCCCCCCTCGCCAACTGTTCCAAAAAGACAGTATTAAAGGTGTTGCGTCTTTATCGTACTCGCGGATTGGAGGGCATTTATGACTACAATAAACACACCCATTCCAGCGCCTTGGAACCTTATACCGAACTTATCGTCAAGGAATTCACGGCACATCCGCCCCAAACAATCAACGAAGCCTGTCACCGCATCGAACAACTGACCGGTGTGAAACGTTGTCTGACGGTGGTGCGTGATTTCCTGAAAAAACACGGCTGTCGGTATTTGAAATCTTGTGGGGTTCCCGCTAAAGCCGATGTCGAAGCCCAACAAACGTTTCACGATGAATGTTTGCAACACGTCATTACGGCGGCGAAAGCGGGGCAATGTCACCTCTATTTCATGGACGCAACGCACTTGGTGATGGGAGCGTTTT
>JAITQV010000049.1 GCA_031288765.1 Planctomycetaceae bacterium | reverse complement strand
AGTCCTCCGTCCGAAAGGAAGGACAAAAACATGTTTGAATGGTCACAAATTATGTTGACCAAAGGGATTAAATTTTCTGTGAATGTGTTCATAATGCTCCTTAATTAGTAATTGAAATGGTTGAAAAACTGGTTTTTGGGTAAAAAAGTGAAAAAAATACTAGAGAGATTTTTTTTATTTCTCTTGTCATGGACATTGTTTCAAGTGAAATGGAGGTCATTTCACCTGACTTTTGGGCGATTTCTCTTTTGTGATAGGTTTTATTTCTGTAGAGACGGGTCTTATTTTCAGGTGAGACGGTTTTCAAAAATCGAATTACGGTCGTCAAAAATTGATTTTTTGCTTTCATCACTTGTGAGATTTTTTTTATCTCTCTTATGTTTTCCGGGCTTTTGTAACATGTTTTTTCGGTTCTTAAAGGTAAGGAATTACGTTATGTTCAAGTTCTAATATGATATACAACAAGGAATTAGGAAAAGTCGTGTGTCAGCGAAAAAAGGTAGGCAACCGCTCGCCGTAGCGGTTGTGTCGGCGTTAGCCGACAGTGAATTTGTGCAATGTTGTTGTTTTGATTGCCTATCGGCAAGCGGCGGTGGGCGAAAACCCTTCGCCGAAACGCCGCCTACCTTTTGTTGGCAAACTTCCGTAGGTTGCGCTACGGTTATACACATCTCGCTTTGTACGGGGTTAAGATTCCGTGTTAAAACTGAAAACGAATAGCTGAAAAGAGAGGAATATTTTGCGATTACCTTAGCGGTTTGAACGTTGGGCAAGAGAAGAGCGGTTAAAACACCAATAATCGCAATGACCACAAGAAGTTCAACCGATATAAAGCCGAACAGTGAAGAACGGGAAAGATTGAATATTTGGTAGAAAAGAGCTGGGAAAACCAACACGTTGAGTTTTCCGTTCTTATCTTTCTACCTAATCCTGCCCCCCTCCCCCTGGTTTACCATGCTTTCCCATTTTAACATTTGTAATTTCGTCTTTATTTTTAAGGTGTTTTTGTTTCTTAGTGGATTTCTGAGATTTCCAACAAAATTTGTCATGGTCAAGTTCCTTATATTACAAGATTTACAAGTATTACGAGTTTTATTGAATTTTCGGCAACCGTTCACCATAAACCACATGGCAAAAAAATTCCGATCATAAATTTAATGCTGTAAACTATACCAAGGATCAATCGGCATACAAGTAGGGGATAGTTAAATTTTACCGGAATTTAAAAAATATTGCCAAAATTTTTTATTTATAGGAATCTTCTAACGGAGATTTATTGATTTGTTTCTGTTTTTCTATTGATAGGGATTTCCTACGGAAACCGGATTGCCGCAACGTATTAAATTCGCTTACGACACTATCCACCAACTAATAATAAGTTTTGCGCTACGTTAATATTACTATTGAACTATTACCGCCGAATAGTTGCCCGAATTATTCGACCGTATATTCCGAAGCTAATTGCGTAAACGAATTGACTTGCTGATCGGTTAATGTTCCGCGCCGTTCCACTTCAATCACCGCCGCCTGCCCCGAAGACTTTTCCTTGGCATTGACCGAAATCCGCCCGTTTTTATCAAAAGAATACGTAACATCAACCGGTGATCCCTTTTTGAGATGCTCCGGCAAATTGGTAATTGTACATTTTCCCAGCAAGGAACAAGCAAGCGGATCAGGCGCATCTCCCTCAAGTACCTGAACAGAAACCCGTGTCTGATTTTCCTTGTTGGTCTGGAATGTTTGCGTAACCTCAAACGGCAACGTCGTGTTCCGCGGAATCATAATATGATTAATCGCTTTTTTCGTACGCGGATCTATGGCAACAATTCCAAGCCCGTGCGAATTAACATCTTCCTGACGTATTCCCGCCAGCAACTTCTTGATTCGATCCCCAAACCGCAAATCTCCGACATGATACCTCGCTTCAAGAATAGCCGCATGAATCGCCGCCCCACGCGCCACCGCCGTGTGCGGATCAAGATCAGGATGAATGTACGGCGCAATTCCCGTATGCGCCTCAATCCGCTCCCGAACCTGAGGCATCAATGTCGAACCGCCAACCAAAACGACCGCATCAAGATCAGAAAATTTAAGCTGCGCTTGCTCAATTACAAAATCCGTCGTGTCAATCGTCCGTTGCAATAAATCAGCCGTTAATTCATCAAATTTGGCTCGCGTCAACCGAATCGTTATCGCCTTGCCTTCGTAACGGAACGGAAGAACAACATCCGATCGTTGCGTCAGTTCAATTTTGGCTAAATCACAATCGTTACGAAGCACCTGAATCATCTGAGCGGATTCCCGCGGATCAAGACCGTGTTTGTCCTTAAATTCGTCGCAAATATAGTTCAGAATCCGCTCATTCCAGTCCACTCCCCCCAATTCGACATCACCGTCTGTTGCCAAAACGTGAAAATGAGTCGGAGTGTATTCGACAAGAGTTGAGTCAAACGTTCCGCCGCCAAGATCATAAATCAATACCCGACGCTTCTTGAAATCCGGCGAATGAGCAATTCCCAACTCGCCACGATGCCAAGCATAAGTCAATGTCGCCGCCGTCGGTTCATTGATAATATCAATGACATTCAACCCCGCAATCTGTCCGGCATCCTGAGTCGCTTTACGCCGTGTGTCGTTGAAATAATACGGAACAGTAACCACCGCATTGGCAATTGTTCCGATTTTCTGTTCGCTGTCCTGCTTCAACTTCTTGAGAATCAACGCGGAAATAAACTCCGGCGTAATCTCATGACCATCGAATGTCCGTTTAAACTCCGTCGCACCCATGTGACGCTTGATCCGCTCCACAACATTTTCCGGTTTTTCAATAGCCGCCCGATTCCGGTTCGGACCCACTATCACATGACCCGATTCCGCAAGAAGAATCAGACTCGCCGTTTCAACATCGTCATCCTCGTTGGGAATAGGAATCGGTTCGCCTTCGTCGTTGACCTGCGCAAGCGTCGAATAAGTCGTTCCAAGATCAATTCCGACTGTATTGCCGTTAATGAATTGTATGGGAGTTGTTGAGTGTTTGTTCATTGGTAATGTCCTTGTGAGAATGTTTGGGGGTTACAATTCGCTCTCGCTCATTTCACTTTCCGCTAATTTAACAAAGCATCCAGTTCATTGAGAATATCTTTCGTATTTCCTTT
>JAITQV010000039.1 GCA_031288765.1 Planctomycetaceae bacterium | reverse complement strand
CGACAGACATAATACCACTGGTAACTCCACCAAATAATGCGTCATGAATTCCTCCATATACACCATCAGAAAGAGCTTCTCCAATTCCTTTGTCATTTACGAAGTATGATGTTCCAAAGTTATAAATACTACCATATACACCACCGCTAACAGTACCAGCAAAGATACCTATACCAATTTTCTCCCATAGTGTAGTAGTTGCTGTAATTGTTGGCATAAATGCCATGGTTGCACCAGCAGCTCCAGCAACTCCTCCCATTACAGTACCCTTGCCATGTCACTGTCTGCCAATACCCTAATCCAGCTCCTATTAAACCACCCAAAATTGCCATCACGGCAGGTAAAGCTTCACCTGTTGGATCAATCCCATTAACCGGATCAGCATGAGTGTACAGATATTTATGCAAAGATTGTGGATCGTTGAGATTTCCAAAGAATGGATCGAGCCGATTGAATCTTCCTGTCGCAGGATCGTAATATCTTGCACGTAAATATTGTTGTCCGATTTTAGAATCGAATTGTTCGCCGCTGTATAAGAATTCAGTTAGCGCAACAGAAGGGTCAAAACCAAGAGCATTACCGTAAGCGTCGAAGGCATAGCATTCGACGATAGCACCGGCAAAATCCGTCAATACCCTTGTACTTCCGTGACCGTCGAAAGTGAAATATAACTCTTGTTCGGTTCCGTTTTTAACGAGGTAATAAATCCCCTCTTATCGCTACGGTTGATGTTTATTTACCTAATTGTCAAAGATCAAAAAAATATTATAGGTGGATTTTTCCTTTTCTACAATAGAACCCTCCTATTTTTTTATCGAGGAAAATTTAGAAAAAATTGGTAAAAAATAAGACTTTTAGGGAAAAATATTTTTTGATAAAAATGTCTTTTATTTCTAAAGTTTTTCATCTATAATGTATTATTTATTAACCTCAAAAGTGTCAAATTTTGCCCCCATAATATATTCAAGACCGAATACCTAAACAATCGTGGCAAAGTGAATGAAAATGAAATTTAAACAGTATTTTGTATTGTGATGATTCATAACTTATTTATAATCAAGACTTTAAGATCGCTTCCTATTCCTGGTGAACAGTAAGTTTTTTGGAGCGTGAACCGGGGCGTGAACAGCCACTTATATGTTTTTGCAAGTCTTTGTAATATAAAGACTTACGTCGACTACGCGTGAGATAGGCGACCTTTCGCCGAAAGGTCGCTTGCCGGTAGGCAATCGAAACAACCAACATTACTGTCGGCTAACGCTGACGCAACCTTGGGAATTCCGATCCGTAGGTTGCGCTTCGCTCCACCTACGGTTATGCACATCACACCTCACGGGCTAAAAACAATAAAATAGAATATTAAAATAATGAGGTTGATTGTGAGAGGGATTCTCCGGCTACTGAGGTTGTTTTGTTCGGAAAAATCAGGTTGAAAATAAGGTCTGTTTTGCACAATTGCTCAACAAATAACAAAATATACTTCTCACGGTTATAAATGACCGGCTTTTAGGAAAATAATCATTTTACTTTCCCTGAATAGGGAATTTTGATTTTAAGGAACTTCTCCATACCTTTTGAGGGCAGGATTTACAGAATTGACAGGATAAAAAACAAATAAAATTATGTAAATCCAGTTTATCCGCCCACAAAGATAGTTTTGGACAACAGTTTTTAAAGTTTCCTTTTGAGAATGGCGGACGAAACACCTACATTCTTACATAAGAGTCATTTGTTACCGTTCAAAAGAGATACAAATTATTTGTCTTAGAGCCATCGTATTTCCAGTTCGGGGCGATACGGAACCCGTTGATAGGCTTCATCGCCGATATAACCAAGCATCAAACCTCCATGAACCGTTTCCGCTTCACTAAGCCCAAGCCAACAATTAATCGCCGGATCGTTTTGAGACGCCCGAATAAAAAATCCCGCCCAACATGAACCAAGACGCATTGCAGTTGCACAAAGATCAAGCGTCTCCACCGCAATCGCCGTATCAACCGCAGGCCAAACCGCCGATTCGTCAGTGTACGCCGCAACTACACACGGCGCACCACGAAAAATACCATTAGGCTCATTGGCTTCACGTATTTTTGCCCATTGCGGTTGAGATTGAAGCCATCGTACAACAAGCTTTTCCAATTCCTGAACCTTGTTTCGGTTGTTAATAACCAGCCATTTTACCGGAAGTTTGTTTTTCGCCGAAGGTGCCCAACGAACAACATCCAATAACTGCTCAATAACCCGTTTTTCCAACGGTTTATTAGCATAACGACGAATCGAACGCCGCATTCGGGCAAGTGTCGCAATATGTTCAAAACGCGGAATACTTTCACGAACAAAATCAAGACACATATTCCCCTCAATCCCGTTGACCGAAATAGCGTGAACAGGACAAACCGCAAGACAATGATAACACGAAATACAATGTTCCTCTGCGTTTTCGACTGTTGAAGGATAATCGTTGAGGGTTGGACGATGAAACAAACAGGCAGGACACGCTCCGATACATTGCCCGCAACGAACACATAAATATTTGTCAATAATAATTTTGTCCATATCAAAACCGCCTAAAAAGTTCGTGCAATTTCTTCAATTTTGTACGTTTCGAGAATATCGCCCTCTTTCAGGTCATTAAAACCTTTGAGTTTCATACCACATTCGTAACCTTCACGAACCTCTTTCACATCATCTTTTTCACGTTTAAGCGAGTCAAGAGGATAATCGCCAATAATCCGGCTCTCCCGAATAATCCGAACCCGGCAATCACGTTCAACAATCCCCGAAATCACCCGGCACCCGGCAATAACACCAAGCCGGCTGATCACAAATACCCGTTGCACCAATGCCCGCCCCAATTCCTTAACCTGTTCAATCGGTTTGAGCATTCCCTCCAACGCCTTTTTAATATCATCCGTCAAATTATAAATAATATCATAACGGCGTATCTGAATTTTCTTCCGGTCAGCCATAATACGGGCGTTTTCGTCGGGAACAACATTGAAACCAACAATAATTGCGTCCGACGCATCCGCAAGCTGAACATCCGCTTCCGAAATTCCGCCAACCGTCGCCTGCAAAATCTTGATCTTGACTTCGGGATGATCCAGTTTGCCAAGTTCCTTGCGAATCGCTTCAATCGAACCGCGCACATCAGCACGAATAATAACGTTAAGCGTTTGCGTAGTTTGCGCGGAATTGATTCGTTGGAACAGCGTTTCCAATGTAACATGAGATTGGACATCCGCCAAAATGTTTTTCCGTTCCTCGTCCAACCGTTGTTCGGCAATAGTTCGGGCGTCCGAAATATCCTCCAGAACACAGAATTTACTTCCGGCACTGGGAGCCGTGTTGAGACCGATTAAATGTACCGGCGTACTCGGAGCGGCTTTACCGATCATTTTTTTAGCGTCAAGAGTGTCGTACATCGCCTTAACACGCCCATAAGCAGTACCGCAAAGAACAACATCTCCGGTTCGCAACGTTCCGTTTTGGACAAGCATTTTACAAATGACTCCCTGACCGGATTGGAGTTCCGCTTCCAACGCCACACCAATCGCAGAACGATTCGGATTGGCTTTAAGTTCGTGAAGTTCCGCAGTAACCTGAATTGTTTCAAGCAACTTGTCAATCCCTAAACCTGTTAAACCGCTGCACCGGATAACTTCAACATCGCCTCCCCATTCGCTCGGCATCAACTCATGTGCCGCAAGCTCCTGAATAACACGATCCGAATTAACACCGGGTAAATCCATCTTGTTGAGTGCAACAATAATCGGAACGCCCGCCGCTTTGGCGTGAGAAATGGCTTCTTCGGTTTGCGGCATCACGCCGTCGTCCGCCGCCACAACCAAAACAACAATATCCGTGCAATTCGCACCGCGCGCCCGCATCTCCGTAAACGCTTCATGACCCGGCGTGTCAACAAACGTAATATCCTCCCCGTTTTCCATTTTGACCCGATACGCCCGAATATGTTGCGTAATACCGCCCTTTTCGCCGGAAACAACATTCAGGTGAAGAATATAGTCAAGCAAGGTCGTTTTACCGTGATCAACATGCCCAAGTACGGTTACAACAGGAGGACGCGGTTTAAGCGATTCCGGCGGATCTTCCTCTTCAAACAGCGACACGACCAATCGATCTTCCAATGAAACCTGATCCCTTACGGACATTCGTATTTCGAACGCCTCCGCCAAAAGTTCCGAAGATTCCCGATCTAATTGTGAATTAATCATCATTGGAGTTCCCATCTCAAGAAGTTTTTTTATAACAACGGGAACAGAAAGCCCTGTTTGTTCGGCAAATTGCTTGACCGAACAAGGAAGTTGAATAACAATATCTGCTTTTCGCGGCGCCGCCGTACTTACCGACCGTCCGCGATTACGTTGGCGTTTGAGCTGACGCGGAATAACGGCAACTTCTTCTTCAAAATCATTCCGGTTATTACGCCGAGTTGCGCCGCTTCGCCGTTTTTTCTTAGCCTCTTCAACTAAAGGAAGCGGAATATCCGTGCCGGTACCGCCCCGCTGATGCAAATTACGTCCGCCTTTTCCGTGGTGTTCTTCAGTTTCGGGCGGAGCGGGAGTTTTTCCTTTTCCTTTAACCTTACCTTGTTTTTTGAGGTCTTTGGATTTACGTTCCAATTCCTTAGCACGTTGGCGTTCTTCGTGTTTCAGAATATGGTTTTCCAGTTCCTTCGAAGTTCCGGTGGCAATCGCACTCCGAATAACATCCTTCGGCAAAACCATATCCGGTTTTTGCGGAGTGGGTTCTTTTACTTTCGGAGTTTTGGGTGTCGGAGTTTTGGGAACAGGCGCAATCCGAATCGAAGGACCGGTCGGCTTGGACGGCGGCTGAGAAGACGGTTTATTTCCCTGCGGCTTTTTCCGCAAAGCATCAAGATTAAGAATCTTACCGGACATCGGTCCCTTATAATCATCACGCCGCGTCGCAATTGCATGACCCGGTTCCGAAAGTCCTGTGGTAATCGGCGAAGCCGGTGTTGACGAAGATGAATCCGTTTTTTTCAAAAAAGCATTCAACGGCGCCGATTTTTTGGAGGTTCCGCCCTTCGGTTCCGAAGAAGGCGTCAACTCAATATGACCAAGCGGCGGAGGAAGCGTCGGAAAAGACGGCAATGCTCCCTTAACCGGCGATTCTTTTGCCGGTAATTCTTTCGGCGGTAATTTTGAATCTTTCGCCGACGATTCCTTCGGCGGCAAACCTTTTGCCGGTAATTCCTTTGTCGGCAAACCTTTTGCCGGTAATTCCTTTGTCGGCAAACCTTTTGCCGGTAATTCCTTTGTCGGCAAACCTTTTGCCGATGATTCCTTTGTCGGCAAACCTTTTGCCGGTAATTCCTTCGGCGGCAAACCTTTTGCCGGTAATTCCTTTATCGGCGAACCTTTTGCCGGTAATTCCTTTGTGGGTAAAGCTTTTACCGGCGGTTCTTTCGGCGGCAATTTTTTTTCCGGCAACTTTTTCCCCGCCGGTTCCTGAGACGGAACAATGTCCGGTTCTTTCTCTTTTTTTCCGGTTTTACTTTCCGGCGGCGGCGCAACAACAACAGGCGGAGCGGAAACTACAGGAATTTCCTTTTCCTTACTATCTTTATATATTGTTGATTGCGGGGGCGGAGTTTCCTTTTTTGTGTGCGGTTCAAGAACACGGACTTTCTTGTCCGTTGGCAACACCGACGGGCGTTTGAACATCGCATCAGGCAAGCCGCCGCCTGATTTTGAAGATTTTACCTGAGTTTTTTGGACAGCAGTCTTTACTTTTTCGACTTCTTCTTCGGTCAGGCTTGCCAAAGAAGAACCTTTCCCTTCGATTCCCACTTGTTTTAGGACATCGATGAGTTTCTTGGTTTCGACCTTGAGTTGCTGCGCCAGTGCGTAAATTCGAATGGACAAATTTTGTCTCTCTCCAAAAGCCCTTACTAAGGCTGAAAACAAGTGAATCGGGTCGCCGAAGATATTACCGGAAAACTTTGCGTTCAAAATAATCCTAATAATTTATTTTCGGCATCCTTACTATAATTACTATCTTATTACATAAAGGAACATCCTTTAACTGCAAAGGGTGGAATTGAGGAAATCTCCTCACAAAATTCAAACAACGGTTCCAAACAAATTACTCGGCTTCTTCGTGTTCCGTTTCGGGAGGCGTTTCATTGTTTTCTATTGGTTCGCGGTTTGATTGATTTTCTTTAATTTTTTCTTCTTGTTCGGCGAATTGTTCGGCTTGTTCGATAATAGTTTCTGCTTCTTCCATTGAAATATTTCCCATTTGAGCCAAATCGTTTGGTTCGATGATTGAGAGGTCATCGAAGGTCAAAAAGCCTTCGCCGACGAGCCGGTCGGCAAGTTCGTGGTCAATCCCTTTGATCAGAGCGTAACCTTCGATAGCCTTTTCAATATCCGCTTCAAGTTCCTCACGGGTCATAATTTCAACATCCCAACCGCAAAGCTTACTGGCAAGACGAACATTTTGTCCTTTACGTCCGATTGCCAGAGATCTTTGGTCTTGCTGGACTAAAATGACGGCGCGTCCGAGCATGGAACAAAGGATGACTTCTTCGATTTCGGCGGGGCGTAGGGCATTGGGGATGAAGACTTGCATATCGGCGTTCCAAGGGACAACATCGATTCGTTCATCGTTAAGTTCTTCGGTGATATTTTTGATTCGGCTTCCTCGTATTCCGATGCAGGCTCCCACGCAGTCAACCCGTTGATCACTGCTGTAAACGGCGATTTTAGTGCGATAACCGGGTTCACGGGCAATTCCTTTGATTTCGATGATAGCTTCTTGGATTTCGGGGATTTCCTGCTCGAACAACTTCTGGACGAAGATGGGACGGATACGGCTTAGGATTACTTTGACGCGGTTTCCGTTTTTTTTAACTTCGATAACGATTCCGCGAATTCTATCACCTGCGTGGAAAACTTCGCCGGGGATTTTTTCACCTCTTGGCAACACGGCTTCAACACCTTGGAGGGCGATGGAAACGGAGCCGTTTTCACGGAAGTTATCTTCTTTTTTTCCTTTTCCGGTTTCGATACGTTGGACGACTCCGACGACCATTTGGTCGATTTGGGCGCGATGTTCTTCGAAGATGGCGTCACATTCGGCTTCCCGCATTTTTTGGATCATAACTTGTTTAGCGCTTTGGGCGCCGATCCGTTCGCTCATTTCTTCTGGGGAGATAGGTTCGCCGTTTCGTGTGCCGGAGATTTCGCCGGTTTCTCGATCGACGCGGATTTTTATAATGGAGTCATCGCTGTATTGTTTTCGAGCGGCGGTTGCGATCGCAGCCTCTACCCCGACAAACACTATCTCTTTATCGATATGTTTTTCGCGGTGAATGGCATCGACTATTCGTAAAACTTCAGTGGGATTCATGATATGATTTTAGTCCCAAAAACCGGTTTATTAATGGTTTGGCGTCTTTTAATAATGTGAGGGAACGATGGCAACGGGTTATGAAAATGCGGCGATCTGTCATACGGTTTACTTACCGGAGCGAATGCTCTTTCTAACAGACAACGGGTTTTATAATATACACTACTTGGGAAATACGTCAAGGTCTGGATTGGCGGCGGGTTTGAAATTATGCACGGCATGAAGTTGTTATTTATTGTATTAGCGGCGGGGAAACCAAAAGAAATGTCCGCAGATTACGCCGATTTTTGCTAGGGCGTTATTTTTTACCGACTCGACAACCCCATCTCTAATAAGGACAAAATATATGAAAAATTGGGAACTATTTGGTTGTTTGAGATTGATTATTTTTATTTTTGGGTGGGCAATTAAAAGGTAGGCGGCGTTTTAGTTAAGAGTTTATAGAGAATAGTTAAGAGTTCGCAAGGAAATCAAGAGGTAGGCGGCGTTTCGCCGAAACGCCGCAATGTAGGGGCGAAAGATTTTTCGCCCCTACCACATATCCAAAGGTTGGCAAACACCGACGCAGCCGTCCGTCAACAAATTTCCCAACCTGTTAACGCCGACGCAGCCGTCCGTCAACAAAATTTCCAACCTGTTAACACCGATTATTCAATCCTTTGCCAAACGATGTTGCAAAACAAACCTTATTTTCAACCTGATTTTTCCAAACAAAACAACCTTAGCAGCAAAAAAAACCTCAAACAATCAACCTTATTACTTTATTAAGAAAATAAAAGATAAGGTAATAAGGTTGATGAGTGTGGAATTTTGGGCTACTAAGGTTGTTTTGTTAGGGAATCAGGTTGAAAATAAGGTTATGCGGAAATATTCCGACAAA
>JAITQV010000030.1 GCA_031288765.1 Planctomycetaceae bacterium | reverse complement strand
TCGCTGTACGGATAAAGTATGGTGAGATCATCTTTGAAACCGATAACTTCGGCGACGAGCGGTTCACTGCCGGGTCGGTCAATTTCCGCAACACTTCCGACCGGACTGGGAAAACCCGCCGCTGCAATTGTCATTCCGTGTGTCTGAACAACCGTTCCCACAAGCCGTACCGGCATAATATTGTTAATATGATCTTCAATGTTTTTCATATCAATAATCGAGTGAAATGATACAAAAAGAATCTTTCACTGAATAGTTACGCTTTTATTTTTCGTTGCAATTGCATTTTTCCCAAATATCATTGATCCATTTTGCAGGTCGTACGGCTCTGAGACCGTAATGACCAATCCAACCGTTTATAACATTTTCGGGATTTGGTTTACCGTGAAAGATTACGATTTTGCAACCGTCCGGTTTTTTCGGCGGCAAAAAATGGCACAACGGAAAAGAACGCAAACAATGTCTTTTGAAACTGCGGCACCATTTTGTGTTCCAATATTCGAGGATTCCTTTTTGGTACATTGCGTGAGAGAGGTATGCTTGTTCGTTTCTGTATTTTTTTCGGATTTGTTCTCCGTTGGTTAGGAAGTTATCGAGGACATCTTGGTGATTTCCGATTTCGAACCTGAACACGGAAGAGTTACCGATAATTTTATCTTTGAAACCCCATTCATGTACAATTAAAAATTTACCCGGGCAATCAAAAAAAGGCTGCAGATCGTCAAGAATCAACACGTCTAAGTCTAAAAATAATCCGGTTCCTTTTATATCGTTACCGAGTTGGTTTCCGAGAATCGTTAATTTTCGCCAGCCGCGTTCGGGCAATTTTTTGTTGAGTTGCATTTCGGGCAAGGGTCGAACTTCTATAGACGGATCAATACCGGTTTTATCATCGGTGAAACAGATGAATTGGTAGGGTTGTTTCAAATTATGTCGTACCATTGCTGCGAGAATGTTGACGTACCGGCTGGAGAATTTTGTTCCCCATTTCATGCAGATTATATTTTTATCCATATTTCAATTTATTAACTGTACTTTCCCGAAAATTGGCATTTCAAAGAGGTGGTATTTGTGTCTAAATGAGTTTATTGTTCAATTCCGATATAAACTTTTCTATTCACAAAGGAGCCGACCCATGTCAAAAATTATCGTCAATAAATATAACACAGAGTCTAACTTTCGTCAATCTTTGGTCAAACCATCATCTCCCTTATCAAAATGTTGCGGTAATTTTTTTTGTTTTGGTTATGTTTGGTATTTTGTTCGCAGTTGTTCATCGTCATACTGTAACTGTTTAAAATAATTGTATCTATTCAGTTCTTTGTCAAACTATTACGCAGGACAAACTTTATTTTCAACCTGATTTTTTCTTAAGCCTGTAGGGCGAGATGTGCATAACCGGTAGTGAAGCGCACAGCGCAACCGCCGGATCGGATTGTCGGTAAGCCGACAATGTAATAGTGGGTGAAAACCCTTCGGCGAAACGTTGCCTACTTACTGATTACAAACTTTTAACGAAAATTACACGAAAAAACGCTAAAATTATTTTTTTGGGAGGGGTGTCTTGACCGATAATTTTTTAAATATAGAATAACTGACAAATAATTTTCCATTATTTAAATTCAATATTTTAGGAGATTAAATTACGTTTTGAAAAATAAGTAGCCCGAACAAAAATTCGGGTGAAAAAAATATTCGAGTACGTCAACAACACTTAAATTCGCTTCGGCGAACTGTAATTTTCTACATTACGACCGGATTTTCCGGGTAGAAAATTTATCGTGAACAATAGAGTTGCGTGTCTCCCGTAGAGGGAGCGTCGCGTATTGTTCAATGGGTTTAATTCAGCGTTACATTTTAAAACATGTAAAGCACCATTTTCGTAGGTGGGAATAAACCTATCCAAAGTAACGTGTCGCTCCTGGTAGAGAGTGATATTTCTGTTGCCGTTTCTCGGCTAGTGTTTGTTTCCCAATTTCAGCAAAAACAGATTATACGTTATGTAATCTGTTAATATGTTCCCTTTTTTCTCAAGGAGAAAAGAAAATGTTTGTAAAACTATTTAACCTTTTGCCATTTTTTATGGCAAGCTTCATAGCATCTTTCATGCTGTGTGTTATGTTGTGTTCCGGCGGTAAATTCCGTTCGAAAGTTCGTCGAACCGGATATCGAAACGGATTTACGCTGGTGGAATTACTGGTGGTAATTGCGATTATCGGCGTGTTAATCGCTCTGTTGTTGCCTGCCGTGCAAGCCGCGCGCGAAGCCGCAAGACGTATGCAGTGTTCCAACCATTTGAAACAAATTGGTATTGCATTGCACAACTACAACGATACCTGTAAAGACTTGCCGTTTGCAACAACAACTGATTTAAACGTAAATGATGGAGATTGGCGCAGTCATCGGTCATGGGCTGTTGCTCTTTTCCCATTTATAGAGCAACAACCGTTATACAGTCAACTCATTTTCGGTGCCGTAGGAAATTTTGATACGAGTGCTAATCCGAAAACAAATCTGACCACTCTTAACGGTGTTACTGTTTCCTACTTTTATTGTCCGTCCAATACACGCGGTAAAATGCGGGAGGACACTATTAGTAGCGTAACGTATAAATTGCAAAAAATTAATTACGTTGGAATCGGCGGAACGGTGAAAGACCCGAACAACGTTACAAACGATATTACACCAAACTTTAGTGTGTACGGTCTTCGTACCTTCAATGGAACAATTATTGCGACCGGAGATAATGGCGGAACATCAATTTCCTCAATCGGTTTAGAAGCATTGTCGGATGGAACTTCAAACACAATTGGTGTCTCGGAACAATCACATTTGGTGAAGGATTCATCCGGTAATCCACAAGATTGGGGCGTAAGCGGACATCGCGGCGGCGGTTGGAACGGTAATCGCTCAAACAGTTGGGGTCCCAATATTGTACATATTTTTTGGACAATCAATTCGATTTGTCCGGGAACTGTCGGTAGTGCGACGTGTAATCAACCATATAGTTCCAACACGGTTATCACTTCACCCCATGCCGGCGGTGCACAAGTTACCGTGATGGACGGTTCGGTACGTTTCATTTCCGAAACAGTGGATTTGAACAATGTTTTGTTACGTCTTGCCGCACGGAACGACGGATTGCCTGTTGCTTTGCCGTGATAAATTGTAAACTTTGTTCAGGGGGTAATTGATATGTTACCCCTTGTTTTCCGGTTATTATCAATTTTACCCGATTATTGTTCAAATGAAAAAAATTATTCCGACGTTTTTAATTGTGTTTGTTTCCGTTTTGTTAATGTCCGGTTGTATTCGGAGTGAAAGCGAGAAAGTTATTCCCGTTACCGGTACAATCACACAAAACGGTAAACCATTAGCAGATGTACGAATTGTGTTCAGTAAAACCGATACCGGCGCAATGTCCTTTGCCGAAACGGATGCGGACGGACATTTCACGTTGACTCACACTCACGGTAAATCCGGCGCAGAACCGGGAAAATACCATGTTTCGGTATTTCAGAAAGGTAAGCCGATTCCGTTACCTGCCGGTAAAAAACCTGAAGACATTCACGAAGACGAGCGAAATCAAACAACACCGGATATTCCTATTACCAACTCCGATAAAAGTCTTATCGAAGTTGAAATTACCCAATCCGGTCAAAATAATACCGTTATCGATATTAAGTGAACATAACACATTGGAATCCGTTTAATCAAACGTATTTCAAAAAATGTTACTTTTCGAATATCGGCAGGAAAGAATTGTTTTTATCATTCCAAACGGAAACAATACGGACATGGTACTTGATTTCGTTTCGTAACATTTTACAATAAGGAACGTTTCCTTGTTGTTGTATTTTTTAACCATTTTCAGTAATCAGTTCATGGTTACTGTCCGTTGTTGTACTTAAACCACTTTACCCCCATTTTTCAGGAGAATTTTCTATGAAAAACAAATTTTTTC
>JAITQV010000018.1 GCA_031288765.1 Planctomycetaceae bacterium | reverse complement strand
ATTTCTCAAATCTGAAAATTTGATTGGGTTACGATTTATTGAGCATGAAAGTGATTATCGAAAATCTCGGAGTTTTTGAATGTGCAAAATACGAAATTGGCGATCTGACGGTTGTTTGCGGTAAAAATAATACCGGTAAAACTGTTGCCGCTTATACGTTGTACGGTTTTTTCGATTATTGGAGAAATCGGTACGATTTTCAAATTGCTCCGTCGTTGATGTGGGAAATCCAAAAGAGACCGGCACTCCAAATAGTACAAACACAAATTCAGCGGCTTTTTGTAAAAAATTTGAAATGTGCTTACAAAAAATATATTAGCGAATGGCTGCCCAAAGTATTAGGAATTTCTCCCGAACGATTAACGGATTGTACTTTTCGTTTGGATATTTGCTGGATTCACAGCCAATCGTTGTTCCTGAAAAATAAAACCATTCACTGGGCGCAACCGAATCACGAATTATTCACAATTAAAACAGATGATGAAGGAAAAAACGTTCAAATATTTCATGAAAGGGAATATGTTCCGCAGGAATTTGTATCGGATTCCATTCAAAGTTTAGCAACACTTACTTCACCCGAAATTATTCCTTGTGCGGCGATGATGAGTGCGGATCGAATCGGTGCGGCATTGTTTGCGGAAGAAATCCGTTGCCTTCGTAACAATATGCGCCAACAAAAAAACTCGTCTTTCAAACCGGCAATCTATCCGCTTCCCGCCGAAAACAGTCTTAATACCGAAAAATATTGTAATATGATTTGTGATTCCATGCGGAGACCGTCTTCGGAAAAAACCGAATTACAAATTATTTTTGACCAACTGCTGGAGGGAAGTTTTGAAGTTCATCAACAGCAATTATATTTTACGCCTTTCCGTACTAAAAATTTACCGTTAAGTTTAAGTGAAACTTCCTCTTCCGTCCGTTCTCTTTTACCGCTTTGGTTACAGTTATATTCGTGTGCAGTGTTACGGGAAACGCCGGCTACAATGTTTATGATTGACGAGCCGGAAATGAATTTACACCCTGAAAATCAACGGATTCTGGCACGGATTTTTGCAAGACTTGTTAATCAAGGTTACAAAATCTATATCACAACACATAGCGATTATATTGTCAAGGAACTGAACGCACTCATTATGCTTTACCGCCGCAACAAAAATAACAAGTACGTGATGGAACGATACGGATATTCGGAAAAGGAACTTCTCGATCCTGCAAGAGTACGGATTTATACGACACAACAAGTCCCCTTTTCAAAAACAAAAATGGCGTCGAAACAAATTGCCGGCGAACCTTCAACTCCGAAATACATTTTCGTACAGGCAAAAATTGACGAACTTGGTATTCGCCTTCCGACTTTCGATGACACGATCAACGAAATGAATACCATTCAAGATGAAATTTTGGCAGGAGATTAGAAAATGAGTATCAGTCTTAAAGAAACGTTACGGAAGATTCTCATTCCTGATGTTTTCGGTGAAATCAACGCTGAAACAGCAATCCTTAAAGAAAACGATTTGAGTGCCAAACTGCGCGAGGTTCAGATTAACGGCGTTTCCGGCGATTCGATTCTGATTAAAATTGATTGCGTTCATGCGAACGACTACTTTTTTTGTAATGCAAACGGAAATTTGAAACGTTGTGATTATCTGCTGATTACCAGAGTGAGACATAAAAAAATTCTGCTGTTTATGGAAATGAAATCCAATAAAATTGTTGAGACGGAAATTGTCCAAAAATTCCGTGCGTCGGAATGTTTGTTTGATTATATTGTTTCGATACTGAGACAGTTTCACGATACGGATTTTAATTACGGTGAATACAAGAAACGTTTTGTTTTATTTCAGGAAAAGCCGTTACCGAAAAGACCGGTTCATTCACAACGTGTCGGTTCGACTCCCGATAATTATCTTTCAAAAAATTACGATCCTCAAAAACCGCCGACATTGGAATCATTGTCCTGACTATAAATTTTGTAAAAAAAAAAAAAATAAAAAGCAATAACAATAATTTGTGTGTTGTCTATTTCGAACCGGAAAATCAATCGCAAGGAAAACTCCCTTGAAAAAAACAACTAATAGGATAAAATTAAACTGTAAATAAAAATATTGACCGTTTACAGCAATAGATAAGAAAGAAATAATGTTTCATCGAAAGGTTATTTTTCTTCGTGTGTATTTTGATTACGGTTATTCCGTACTGAAAATTGAAAATGAAAATTACCATTAAAAATCTTGGAGTGTTGGAAAGTGCTGAGTATGAACTCGGCAATTTAACGGTTGTTTGCGGAAAAAACAATACCGGTAAAACTTACGCCGCTTATGCGTTGTACGGTTTTCTTGATTATTGGCGAAACAATTACGAATTTCAGGTTGATCCGGCGCTGATAGAGGAATTTCAAAATAACGGAACAGTTTTGATTCAACAGGAACAAATTCGTGATTGGCTGCCGAAAAATTTAGAACAAGCGTACAAAAAATATTGCAAGGAACAATTACCGGCGGTGTTGGGATATTCTCCCGAATATTCGGAACGATTTCAAAATTGTTATTTTCGTGTTGAGGTTGATAACAATCAGAGGTTACCGTTATTTGACCAAGATATGATCAGACGTTGGGGGTGTTATTACAATAGTTTTCAATACAAGATTAACGTAGACGGAAAAAATATACAAATATCTTCATCACAACAACAAACTTCTCAAAAATTTCCCCTTAATCGAGTTCTTATACCGTTTATTTCAAGGGAAATTGTTCCACATGCTTCTTTTGCAAGTGCGGATCGAATCGGTGCCGCCATGTTTTCTGATGAGATACGTTATTTGCGCGATGAATTTTACCAAAAAAAAGAATTTTCCTTTAATAAAAAAATACCGATTGATTATCCTCTTCCCGTCTCAGAAAATCTCAATACAATTCGTGATTCTCTGTTATCGCCACCGCAATTAACAGAGGATATTCAGGACGTTTTTCGTGAACTTCTTGGTGGAAATTTTGAAATTATTAATGGAAAATTATATTTTATTCCATCGTATTCCGATAATTTACCACTCACAATTACGGAAAGTTCCTCTTCCGTCCGTTCTCTTTTGTCGCTCTGGCTGCAATTATGTAATAAAAACTATATACAAGATTTCCCTAATATGTTTATGATTGATGAACCGGAAATGAATTTACATCCGATAAATCAATGTCTTTTGGCAAGGATTTTTGTGCGGCTTGTCAATTTGGGTTATAAAATTTACATTACAACACACAGTGATTATATTGTCAAAGAATTGAATACACTTATTTTACTTAATCGCCGCAACAAAATTAACGATGAAGTGATGAAACAATACGGTTATTCCGAAAAAGAATTTCTTGATCCTAATAAGGTTCGAGTTTACATGGCGCAAGAGATCGAAACGAAAAAAACAGAAACAAAAAAAACAAGATCGAAAAAAAAGACCAATCAACTCATTATACCGAAATGTACTTTTATTCGTGCAAATATTGACGAATTGGGAATTGACCTTCCTAGTTTCGATACAACAATTGACGAAATGAATAGGATTCAAAATGAATTATTATCAGGAGAAGACGATGAGTGAAATTTCTTTTGAAGATATTAAAAATGCGTTACAGAGGCTTCTTGTTGGCGACTTGTTCGGTAACATAGAACATCAAACAGTAATTCTTCAAGAAAACGATGTTAGTGCAAAATTAAAGGAAGTAAAAATTATTGATGTTCCCGATGATTCAATTCTGATTAAGATTGATTATGGAGAAGCCTATAACAATATTTTTCGCAGTGAAAACGGACATCTAAAACGTTGTGATTATCTGCTCATTGTCAACGATATCTACAAACGTAATAAAATTTTATTATTTATTGAAATGAAATCTAAAAAGGTTGATAAGGATGAAATTATTCAAAAGTTCCATGCTTCGGAATGTTTACTCGACTATATTGTATCCATATTAAGGCATTTTCATAAAATAGGCTTTAATTTGGATAAATGTACAAAACGGTTTGTTCTTTTTCACCAAATATCTATTGACAAAAAACGAGTCCGTCCAGTGAAAGAAGGTTCGAAGCCTGAAGATTATTTTTCCATTAAATTTAATCCCCAAAAACCGCCGACATTGAAATTATTGTCAAAATAAAATTTAGTAAGCAGCAAATAATTGAAGCTATTCGTAGAATTTACTCAATATAATAATAATAATAATAATAATAAATATAATACAAAAATGAGTAACATTATTGAGGAATTGAAGGAAGAGGAAGAAAATTCCATTCCTATTCATTCTTTATATTTTCCGTTTCCGACAACACCGGTGGATTTATTTGTAACCGGTTGGAACCGTCAGCTGCAACGGTCGGTTGAAATTAGTGTACGCTCGGATTTATTGCCGCCCGAACAACGTGTTCGTGTGATGTCATTGCCGGTTAGTTCGAAAGTACGAATCAATTCCCGCAGTTGGTTTTTTGCCGTGCCGCCGGATGAGTTGGCAACAGATTCCCAAACAGATCACGCGGAAACAGACAACCTTGAAACAGACAACCTTGAAACAGACAATTCCGAACCGGATAATTCTGAAATATTTGAAATAAATAATTCGGAAGCAAATAATATTGAAGCGGAAACAGCCGAAACGGAAATCTCGGAAACAGATTGTTCGGAAACAAACAACCTTGTAACGGATTCTCAGGAAACGAATCCGGCGGAACCGGATACGGATGTTTCCGGCACAGAGGAATCTGTTACGAACGACACCGAACTTATTAAAGACGATATCGAAACTTTAACACGTATTCGTGTTCCGCGCGATGTTATTAAAGTACAAGATCGTCTCAGTTATATTCTTCAACCGCCGATAGAGTCGATTTTGCATCTTCCGACGCTTGACTTGCCGTTTGAACCATTTCCGTATCAACGGCAGGGTATTGCGTTTTTGTACAGCGCTCATTTTGCGATTCTTGCCGATGAAATGGGATTGGGCAAAACGATGCAGGCGATTACAACAATTCGGTTGTTGCTTCGTACCGGCGAAATTCGGAATGTTCTTCTTGTTTGTCCGAAGCCGTTGCTCACCAATTGGAAACGCGAATTTGAAATTTGGGCGCCGGAAATTACGGTTCATTCTATTGACGGTTCGCCGGCGCGGCGAAAATGGCTTTGGCAATTGCCGAATATTCCGGTTCGGCTTGCCAATTATGAACTGCTGAATCGTGACCGTGAATATTTTGATTGTCCGAAGGGCGAAAGGGCGCCGGAGTTTGATTTGGTTGTTCTTGACGAATCGCAGCGAATTAAGAATAAAAGTAACGCCACATCCCAAGCCGCAAGAGCCATTGCGCGACGCCGGAATTGGGCGCTTACCGGAACTCCGGTCGAAAATTCACAGGAAGACCTTGTTGGAATTTTTGAATTTTTGGCTCCGGGTTTTTTGGAATCGGGGCTGAAACCGACGGATATTTGCAAGGTGGTTGGGGAGCATATTTTGCGGCGGACAAAGGACAAAGTTCTTGCGGAATTACCGCCGAAGTTGTTACGTGATGCGGTTCTTGAGTTGACGCCCGAACAGGCGAAAACGTATAAAATGGCGGAAGATGAGGGAGTGTTGCGGCTTTCCGAAGCGGGTAATTCCGTATCCATTCCGCAGGTTTTTGAGTTGATTATCCGGCTCAAACAGATTTGTAATTTCGATCCGGCAACCGGCGAAAGTGCCAAATTGGAACGGTTGCTTGCTGATCTTGAGGAGGTTGCCGAAAGCGGGCGGAAGGCAATTATTTTCAGTCAATGGGTTGAAACTTTGTACCGTCTCAAACAGCATCTTAACCGGTTTGGTATTGCGGAATATCACGGCAAGATTCCTTCGGGGAAGCGTGATGAAATGATCCGATGTTTTCGGGAGGACAGGGACATTCATGTAATTTTAATGAGTTACGGGGCGGGCAGTGTCGGGTTGAATCTTCAGTTTGCCGAATATGTTTTTTTGTTTGATCGTTGGTGGAATCCGGCGGTTGAGGATCAGGCAATTAACCGGGCGCATCGTATTGGTGCGGCGGGACCGGTTACCGTAACGCGCTTCATCTCAACAAACACCGTTGAGGAACGTATTGACCGGGTGTTGCAGGAAAAGCGGGAACTTTCGGAGCTTATTCTTTCAGGGGCAAAAGGCGGATTGAATATGTCATCGGGATTAAATCAGGACGAGTTGTTTGGTCTGTTTAATCTCCGAGTGCCTTCGAAATTGAAAAAAACCGCATAAAATTTACGGATTGTTTTGCCGTAATATTTCAGCGGAATTTTGTCTATTCAGTCATTCAGTCTTACTTTCAGGATAGACAACCGAATGGAACTTTTTTGGGTTTGTTTTTTGGCGGCAATTCCTCTGATTTCATGTTTTTCGGGAAAATCGGTAACGAATTAGGCGGCGGATTCGGAAAATCAACCACCACGTCGGAACCACAAAAGAGTTCCGAAAAAGCAGGCAATTCTCCTCTCATACAAGCAAACTCCGAAGATTCGACAAAATCTCCAGGGAATGGCAATTCGACCGATTCCACTACAAAAGGCGGTACGGAACTTGTTACCGTCACAAACAACGGAACACTACTCGGAAAAATATTTAACGCATTACTACCATACCATAACAAATTCTAAAAATTAGGCAACAGCTATTCAAAAAATGTGTAGATACTTTTGCTCAAGAAGTCGGCAACAGTAGGATACTTGCCAATATTACGTGTTTGGGGTAAAATACCGCAAAATTAGTCGTGGTCGTTGTTGTATTAAGGGTTAATTTTTCTATTTTTTAAGAGGTATTTATGTTGGTACTTGCGCCGGATGACCGTAAATTATTTTTTTCAACATTTTTAGGATTATTGTCATACGTCAATGACAAATATAAACTGATTAAGAAATTCGGACATCCTAAAAGTCCTGCCGGATTGTCTCATGAATCCGTTCAAACATTGAAAAC
>JAITQV010000745.1 GCA_031288765.1 Planctomycetaceae bacterium | reverse complement strand
TACACGGAAAAAATAATCCGCAGAGGACATAGATTTTGCAGATTATTTTTTGAGGATACAAAATGAGTATCTATTCAGTGGAATGTTTCAACATAACCTTATTTTCAACCTGATTTTTCCAAACAAAACAACCTTAGTAGCCAAAATTTCCTCATAAAATCAACCTTATTACCTTATTCTCTATTTTTTAATAAGGTAATAAGGTTATTGTTTGTTTTTCCTTGTCCAACAAATCACTGAATGAATACGGATTATTTTTCCGGTTTTGTAACTGTAATATTGAACACGGTATTCCCTTTAACTTCACAAACAAGACCGGATGTGTTCACGTTATCGTATTTATCGGCGATGTAACGGACAAACGGCTCACCGTCGCTTCCGCCGCCACTTTCCGAAATAATACGAACTTTGTATTCATCCGGTTTAATTCCATTGGTGTTACCATTTTCTCCCATTTGGTAATATCCTGTTTCTGTGATTGTACCGGATACCTGATTACTGCCGTTTTCAAAAATGACAAAACCTTGTGTCAATGGTGAACCGTCAGGAAAACTCACGATTCCCGAAACACCCGCTTTTCCGCCGCATCCTGAAATACACGCAGAAGTAAGCGTTAATAATACGATATAATATTTTAATTTCATTTTTTGATCCTTATAATTGACTGGTTTTATGGATTTGTAACAATTCCGCCTGATTTTATTATTAGAAAAATACACACAAATCTTTATTGAATGCCGCTTTTCCAAATCATAAATCCGGCGGATATGTTACCCGCATATTGTAATTATTGTCTCTTTAATCGACACAATAACTTTTACGGAACCGACACAACACCTCCGTCTTGAGTATCGGAGAGCATGAACAAAATATCTTCGGTGATTGTTGAAGAAATAGCCTGAACCGAACCATCGCCAAGCAAAAACGGAATTGTTCCGGGATGATAACTTCCAAAACCATAACCGTCGTTTGGACGGCAATCGGGACTACTATTGGTTCCTTCGGAACGTTCTTTGGGATTTGTTGTCAACAAATATGCCGCACCGTTATATCGTTTGACAACACGTAGCATAGAACCCCAACGATTATTATCGGTATTCATGTAAGAACAGTCCGCAATGAATACTTTTTCAGTCGTTCCGGAACCTAAAGAGCATTCGCCCAACGAATTTGATGGGATATGCTTTTCGCCAATAATAATTTGATTGGATGTGCCGTCAATCCAAGATGCAAACGAATTGGCAGGAGTCCATTTGGAACGGTCATTTCCTTCAATGTTTGCTAAAACCCAGGGACCGCGGAAATAATTTGCAGGTGCAGCAGATGTACCAAAAGAGCTTCTGCTTTGAATATAATGCCACCAATTGGTGGGACTGGTAGCACTTGTCGTTTTTCCTGTTGCAATAGTTCGATCAACAACATAAACCACGACCGCGTAATCGCCCTGTGGCCCAGGTTGATGAGTTCCTTCGGCAATAGCGATTCCAGCTCGGCGTGACGGGCATTTCATCCAGTTGACCGATCCAAATGCTTTTTTTTCGGCATCGGTTAATTGGCTTTGCCACCAATTATTGTAAAGATTAACGTTCAATCCTTTATCAACCGTACTGTCTTGGGCGCTGAGAATCATGTCCCATAGTGGTTGCTGTTCTGCAAAGCTGAATAGGAAACAAAATGTTCCTGCACGGGCAGCTTCGAGGTGGTAAGGTGGACACCCATTGTAGGTATCGTGAAAGTTGTGAACAGCTACACCCATTTGTTTAAGATGGTTGTTACACTGCATTCGTCTTGCCGCTTCTCTCGCCGCTTGAACGGCAGGTAACAGTAACGCGATTAACACGCCGATAATCGCAATCACCACGAGAAGTTCAACTAACGTAAACCCGCGGAATTTTCTAATTTTCATGGTTATTCTCCTTAAATAGAGATTTTAAAAAACTTACAGATTACATAACGCATAATCTGTTTTTACAAAAGTGGAAAACAAACACTAAGCCGAGAAACGGCAACAGAAATCGCTCTTTGAGGAGCGACACGATTGGAAAAATAGGTTTATTCCCACCGATCAAAGTGGTGCATTACATGTATTAAAATGTAATACTGAATTGTACCCATGGTATTTCACGCAACGCTCCCTTATCGGGAGTCACGTAACTTTGAAATACCACAGCAAAATTCTACACGGAAAATCCGTTGATCTTGTAGAAAATTACAGTTCGCCGAAGCGAATTTTTCCAAATAGTTGACGTACTCGATTATTTTTTTCACCCGAACAAAAATTCGGGCTACTTATTTCTTAAAATATAATTTAGTCTCCTAAAATATTGACATTAAAAAATGGAAAATTATTTGATCGGTTATTCTATATTTAAAAAAATTATCGGTCAAGATACCCCTCCCAAAAAAATAATTTTCGTGTTTTTTCGTATTTTATTTTTTGTTTTTATTTAGATGAATCTCTTAACGGAGATTTATTGATTTGTTGCGTTAATTTTCTATTGATAGGAATTTTCTACGGAAATCAGATTACCGCAATGGCAATAATTCCGCTTGCGAATATTTTAGCCCGAAGGGTGTGATGTGCATAACCGGCGATGGAGCAAAACGCAACCGTCGGATCGAATTTCCATATGCGGGAGTTGTCATTGGG
>JAITQV010000726.1 GCA_031288765.1 Planctomycetaceae bacterium | reverse complement strand
ATTTACAAGACCGCGCGGCGCGTTTGCAAGAAATTATAAGGTCTTCATCGACAATCTGCGTCATCTGCGGGCAGTTTCAATCCTCCTAAAAATCGGAAAGGTGCTGAAACTTTCTTCTTCGATGCGAAAAAAAATCCACAAGTAGTTTCAATCCCCCTAAAAATCGGAAAGGTGCTGAAACTTTCTTCTTTCATGCACAAAAAAATTCACAAGTAGTTTCAATCACCCTAAAAATCGGGAAGTGCTGAAACGTGCATTTATCTACAACAACAGTAGAAAATATTAAGTCTTCATCGACATAACGCAATCCCCTGCAATTGGTCATATCTACAACAGTAGACCGCGCGGCGCGTTTGCAAGAACGCGTGGCGCGTTTGCAAGAACGCGTGGCGCGTTTGCAAGAACGCGTGGCGCAGTTGCAAGAACGCGTGGCGCAGTTGCCCCACCAGACGGTTCAGATTTTTAACCGCGCAAGAGAAATATTTCAACGGAATTATTGCGTTGCGTTAGGAAATTCGTATCCAACACTATTAACTATCAACGGGGCTTTAATTTCGTTGTGTTCCTTTTTCGTAGGGCGTTGCCCTACGCTATAATATTAAGGGCTTTCAGCCCAACGATTGCCTACTTTGTGAATTATTAATCAAGAGGTTGGCGAATGGTTGCCTTAAAGTCCCGCAAGGGACGAAATGTGCATAACCGTAGGTGGAGCGCAGCGCAACCTACGGATGCTTGCCAACATAAGGTAGGCAACCGCTCGCCGAAGGGTTTTCACCCACCGCCGCAATGTAGGGGCGAAAAATGTTTCGCCCCTATTGTTGACACAACCGTGGGTGACAGCCCTTCGGCGAAATGAAATATTGCCGGTCTTTGGTTATTGCCGTAACCGATTGTTGTTTACGGTACAATCCGGTCACTTTTCAAAAGACGGAACGAAAAAATAAGAAGAACCGAAACAGTAAAGAAACAAATAAAAAATACAACCGGAGGAAGTGTGCCGTAACGTTCCGAAACTGTTGTTAATCCCTGCGGCAATGGAGTTTTTTCGCCGTTTTCTTCCGCAACCGTATTTTGTTCGGAAACGATAACCGGAACAGGTTGAATATTATTTGGGTCGGCGGAATTTTGTATTTCATTTTGTTTTTCGGAAGAGATGTCGGCAACAATTGCCGCTTCGGAAATTTGTTTTTTTGTTGCCTGTTCCTCTGAAATTTGTTTTTCCGAAATCTGATGTCCCACCTGAATAATCGGCGTCTCTTCCGGTGAATACGCCGAATGATTGGAATGGACGCCGAAACTTCCATAACGTAATTCATTGGACAGATTTACTTCCGTCCAGGCTGCGGTTCGAACACCGTGTGAAGTTGCCGGATTGGATTCAAACGACAAGGGCGTAAGAGGTGTTTCGGGAACAGCGGGTGAATTTCCCGTTTTTTCAGAGCGGGTTGAGTTGGGTTGGGAAGTCTGAATCTCGTCAATTTTTTTTTCAAAAACGGAAAAAGAACTTGGCGGAGTTGGTTGGGGTTGGGTGTAACGCCGTGAACCGGAATGTGCACCGAAAGACATGGATGATCCGGCAAGGTCTGCTCTACGTTGTTGGGAGGAAACAACGGGTTGTTCGGTTACCACAGCCGGATTGATGCTTTCACTCAAATGATGGCGTGGTCCGCCTTGTTCGATGGAGGCGAAATAAACTTCCGGTCGAGGCGGAAGAGATTCCATTGAGGAGCGGGTTTGGTTTAGGAATCGGTTGACGCGTTCGCAATAGCTTCCGGCGGTACTGCGAACCATGTCGGAACCGAACAAAACTCCCGCCAATTCGCCTTTTGAATTTAGGATGGGACCTCCCGAATCGCCTTGCCGAGCGCTGACCGAGAGATCAACTATTTCATATTGGGGAGCCGAACCGTCACGCGGAATTTCAGGAGCAAGATAACGCACACAATGTCCGCCGGCTAAACGGTAAGAGCCGGAACCATATCCGGCAATCCAAAGCGGATCACCGGGTTTTGGGGTTGTT
Source organism: Planctomycetaceae bacterium (assembly GCA_031288765.1). Classification (GTDB taxonomy): domain Bacteria; phylum Planctomycetota; class Planctomycetia; order Pirellulales; family Thermoguttaceae; genus WRKP01. The sequence continues at coordinate 951 of JAITQV010000726.1, read as the reverse complement.
TGCGAAATTGGGAGGAAGGGTACCGAACACGGAGGCTGCGAAATCACAATCAATGCCAAATCCCATTTTTGATCGGACAAAACGACGGCTCCGTAAGAAGAAAAGCCGTTTGGAAAATGAATATGAACCAACCCGTCCGCTCCGTAAATAACATGCCAGTTGGAAAGAATCAAGCCGTAATTGCCGTAATTACCAATGTAAGAACCGCTGCCGAAAGATTGACCGCTTTGATCGAACGCCACCAAACGAACAACATTGGGAAATTGTGATAATGAGGGAGCGGGTTGTGTTTCAGGCAATGCGGGAATTTGGGCGCCGATTTTTGTTGACGGTTGGGCGGCAACCGGCAATGCCGATAAACCGGAGGAGGGAGAGGGTGAAAGAGATGATGTGGAATAACTTGACGGGGTAAACGACGGATTGCGTTTGGGAATCCCAAAATCCTCCGCAACTAATATCGAAACATTGAGAATAACAATTATAACCGTTAGAATAATTATTATCCGTGCCGAATTTTCCTGTAATCCCCCAAAAAGAAATTTTGATTTATTGATTTGGGAAGACAGGTTTTCAAAGTGTGTCAACAGTTCCATGATAATTCATTCAAAAACAGTGTTTTACTGGTGACGGTTTGAATTTCATGTTACCGATTCAGTAACAGAACCCAATGTTGTATATTTTATGAAGGTAAGGATTCTGATTCTGCTATTTATACAGGTTGTAGTATGTAGTGATAGGTTATCAGAATTGGTTCTGTTTTTGTTTTTCGGAAGATTGGGTAAATGACTAAAAAAAGAATCATGGAGTTGTTTCGACCGTGCCATTTTGCAAAGACGGAGCAATCGGAGCAACCGGAGTTGGCGTCAGCAAGAATCGGAAAAACTATTAAGCATAGAATTATTGTAATTATTCAGCGGAAAGTTTTTTTGTTCTAAGCCAGCGGGGCGAATA
>JAITQV010000693.1 GCA_031288765.1 Planctomycetaceae bacterium | reverse complement strand
GACTTTTGTTTTTGGGGGACGTGATCCGGCGGTTGCGCTTCGCTTCACCGCCGGTTATGCACATCTCGCCCTGCGGGCTTAGGACAAAAAAACATTCCGCTGAATAATTACGGGTTTTTGAACACGGAAAACACGAAATTACACGGAAATTCGCGGAATGTTTTTTCGTAATTCCGCATACTTCGCTCAACTTTCCGCATACTTCGCTCAACTTTCCGCATACTTCGCTCGACTTTCCGCATACTTCGCTCAACTTTCCGCATACTTCGCTCAACTTTCCGCATACTTCGTTCAACTTTCCGCATATTTTGCTCTACACTACGGATTGAGAACTTTCTGCCCGCTTTCCATAAAATAATACAAAACAATTTGTAAAAAATTTCACAACAAAAGAATGTTCCGCTAAAATATTATAATTCCGCATTAAAAGATCATTTGCCCTTTATTTCCCATTTGCCCCCAATGTTCCGGCACGGAAAACCAACAACCCCTATCTGTCAAAATCACTCCAAATCAACACAATTGCAAAATGATATTCATTCTTTGCCTTTGCCCTATCTTTCGGAGATCATTCAAGTTTCACAAGTGATTTATATTTTATAACTGTCGTAATCTGCGCCGGTATTCAGTATTTTTGATAAGATTTTATGAAGAAAATAAAAAAGATTTCCTTTGAAGTCGTTATAATCCGATTACGATTTTGGCGGAGCATTTAGCGTCATTCGCCGAATTACTGCCGGATACTTTATTTTTTAACGGATCACCAAAATATGATAACGGGGCAAATAATTGAACATGTTCTCTCCGCTTATCCCAAAGATTTTCGGTCGGAAGATTTATTTCCTCTTGATCCGTCGCCATCCCTCGGTCTGTGTCAACATTGGCGAATAGAATCCTCCAAAGAATTCTATTGTTTGCGCCGTTGGTATAAAGGTCAGCCAAACCGAAATCAACTGCAATTCATACAAGCCGTCTTGTGGACTGCCGCTTACGAAGGAATTGAATTTGTTCCTCTTCCGTTGGAAACCAAAGAACACAAAGGTTATGTCGAATTTGACGGTTCCTATTGGGAATTATTGCCTTGGTTCGACAACTTTGACACGGAAACCGAAACCGTTCGTCAAAAACAATTCCGAATTACTGCGGCAATGATGTCGCTTGCCCAATTTCACCTCGCAGTCTCCGGTTTTCCCTTGCCCGATCCGCCGGCTTCAACCTCGCTCCGCCTCCAATCACAATTAACTCTTTGGCGGAGTTGGGTCAACAAACACTTTACACAACTTAATCAGGTGTTGCTGGAAAGCCGGTCAAATCCCTCAACTCTCGAAGAAGCACGGATAGCAAAATTGGGATTGACGTTTTTGAGCCAAATTCTCCCGTTGAGCGAACATTGCCTCTCTCTTTTGAGCCATGCCGCCTGGCTTGTCATTCCGGTACAGCCGGTTATCGGCAATGCCTTATGGCGGCATATTCGTTTCGATGATAACGGAGTTTGCGGAATGATTGATTTCAAGGAAGTTACGGTGGACAATGTTTCGCTGGATATCGCGTCGCTTCTTGGGTCGGTGTCCGTATCAAACAGCAGATTATGGTTACTGGGTTTGAATGCTTACCAAAATGTTCGACCGCTTTCCGACGACGAACTCTTTATGGTGCGGATTTTTGATCAAACGCTTATTCTTCTGGAAGGACTGCAATACCTCTCTTACCTCTTTCTCGAAAAAAGATCGTGGACGGATTTACAGAAAAATGAAATGATTCGGCGATTGGAGTTTTGTATTTTCCGGCTGGAAAATAAAAATGACAATAGAATTATTGCGTAATCCCAAACCGCCGTTCTTGTCTGAAATTTATACGTGCAAAATCAAAATATTACAAATGTTTTGAACACCAAACGTGTCTCTGCTTTCCACTTCCCGTTAAAAATGATATACTGGTCAACAATATACTTTGAACGCTTATTAATTCCCATTAAAATATAAGGAAAGTTTTCCGCAGTTCAAAGTACAGACTGCCCCTCAATCAATACAAATTAAATTATAACTACAATGTACATAGCAAACCCGATTTATGATGTTGTCTTCAAATTCATGTTGGAAGACGAAGAAGTTGCAAAGCCCTTTCTTTCGGCAATTATTGAGGAAGAAGTGTTGGGGCTTCGTTTCGTAACGCGGGAGCGCACCCTTCGCCGCCCCACTAAAGTAAACACAACAGAAAATGCCGGAGAATCGTTTCTTACAGTGTGCCGTTTTGACTTTGCCGCCCAAATCTCAACCTCCGACGGCAAAACCAAAACCGTAATGATCGAATTACAAAAAGCAAAATTTTCTACGGATATTATGCGTTTCCGCCGTTATCTTGGTTCGCATTACCAGAATGAGGACAATACCTATACCTATGACAACGAGAAAAACAAAAAAGCCTGTCAGATTTACGCTATTTTTCTGTTGGGTTATGATATTGGTGTTAACGATTGTCCGATTATCCAAGTTGATCAGCATATTCAAGACGGCACGACGAAAAAAAGTTTGAAGGTAACAAACGAATTTATCGAAGGCTTGCACCACCGCTCGTGGATCATTCAACTTGACCAACTCAAACAACGCCGCCGTAACAATGTTGAAAAGTTGTTGAGTCTTTTCGATTTGGGAACCCGTACGTCCAATCGTCATACTCTGAAAGTGGACGAAAACGAATACCCCGAAACGTGCCGTCCGATTATTCGCCGTCTTCTC
>JAITQV010000664.1 GCA_031288765.1 Planctomycetaceae bacterium | reverse complement strand
AGAAACAATTCTCCGGCATTTTCCGTCGATTCGTTAGCGGTTTTTGTTGTGTTTTCTTTATCGGCGGGAAGGCGGAGGGTTCGCTCCTTTGTTGCAAAACGAAGTTCCAACACCTCTTCTTCAATAATTGCCGAAAGGAATGATTTCGCAACTTCCTCGTCTTCCAGCATGAATTTGAAGACAACATCGTAAATCGGGTTGGCAATGTACATTGTTAATTGATTTGTTATTGATTGAGGGTTAGGATACGTTCAAAGTATATGATATTATTTTTCCGCCATTGCTTCGGCAAGTATTTTCGAGGTACTTTGACGCATAATTCGCGGGTCAACCTCTTTTCCTTCGAGCAATGCCTTACGAACATCTTTGCCGGAAATAAAGATCGGTTTTTCCTCTTTATGTTTTTCCATGAGGTCAACCCGCCCAACCGATTCGTAATACGCCGCAAAACCGACTTTCAACGGTTTAATTTCCAAATCGCCGTTTAATTTGTCGAAAATTTCCTGTGCATCGAAATCGCCCCAAATAGGATTGCCGTCGTGGTAGGGAGCGTCGGCGTGTTTCCGCCCGATAATCAGGTCGGTAAACCCGAAATTTTGCCGGTAAATTGCGTGCATTACGGCTTCTTTGGGACCGCCGTAAAACATTTTTATATCCAAACCAAGCAAAATAACCCGATCCGGTACTGCACCGCCGATTTTTTGCCAAAGAGCGGAATCGCTATCGCCTTCACCGAGTGAGCGGTTTTTGATGAGCGCTTCGTAGGTTTTCATTCGCACTGCCGCATTAACATCATCGCCTTTCGTTTCTCCGACTAACGGGTTCAGACAGGCTCCGGCGTTGAAACCTTGCCGCAATAATTCTTCAAGACCATAGACCAAGGCGTATTCATGGGCACGGTGTAATGGGTTCCGTGTTTGAAACGCCACAACCCGTTGCCAACCTTTGGCGTCGAGTAATTGCCGAACTTCGGACGGGGTAAGAATATATTGTCCGAATGCCGGATTTTTCGGTTGGGGCAACACCCAAATCGAACCGCCGAGTAAAAAAGTGGGATCGGGATATTGTTTCAAAACCATATCCGCGCCGGGGTGATCGGTTCGTTCCGTCAGATAAACACTCCTCAGATATCGGAACTGATTCCACGCAAAAACGCTGGAAACCGTGAGAGCGGCGACAATTTCGCCTGCCGAATTGACGATAGCGACTTCTTGGTCTAATTTAATTTGTTTGGCTAAATCCTGACTGACGGGCAGGGAAAGCGGAATTGTCCAAGGAAATCTTTTGTTGTTAAAAACAATGGAGGCTTCATCGAGGACGCGGTGGTAGGTTTGTTCGTCCATGGGACCGGTGAGAGGGGAAAGACCGCCGTCGCCCAAACGATACACTGTTGACAAATCCGCGTCGCTTACCGGAATTTTCAGCAATGTTGAAGTTCTGCTCTTAAATGATTCGATTTCTTCGGGAGCAACAGTTCGGTTAACCGGTTCTGGCAAATTGCCGTGAGCGGGAATGAGGGGCATGAATTTTAATAATTGTTAAGATTGGGTTTTAACGCGGGTAAAGTTTTATCGGACAATTATACCGGACAATTTATAATAGATGGTGGGTTATTTTACCTCAAAGGCGGATGTTTTCAAGAGACACCGATAATTTTCGGCAACATCCTTCTAATTTTCGGGTAATATTCCAGCGGAATTTTTTGATTAGATAAGAAAATCGAATAAGAAAACCGAATAAGGAATCTCATTTCCAACTTCATTTTTCCGAACAAAACAACCTACGGATCGGAATTTCCCAACCCGATATAAAAACAAAAGGTAGGCGGCGTTTCGCCGAACGATTGCGTCGGCGTTAGCCGACAACGAATTTATGCAATATTGGTTGTTTTGATTGCCTATCGGCAAGCGACCATGGGCGAAAACCCTTCGGCGAACGGTCGCCTACCTTTTGTTAGCAAACTTCCGCCGGTTATGCACATCTCGCTCTACGGGCTTAGAACAAACAAAACATTTCACTGAATACTTACGTCTTTTTAATACATTGATCTGTTTTGTTGTTTCGCACTCTCAAAAAATAATCTGCGTCATCTGCGGACGATTCTTTTTTGGCTGAGGTGTCTTGTAAAAATACCGGAGATTTTTATAATAAACCGAAAATAAATGTCCGGTACGGTTTGTATTTTCCGGTTACAAAATCAACAGATTATCCTTTTAATTATTATGACGGATTATTATTTTCAGGAATTGTTCGCGGAACGGATTGGCGGCGCGAATTACGGTAAATCGAACGAAATTTATAAGTTTGAAAAAATCAAACGGGCAAAACGGCAGGCAATCAAGGATTTTCCTGATCGTCCGCTGATTGATTTTGGGATTGGCGAAAATGATGCGATGGCGGATGAGAATGTCCGGCGGATCATGGCTCATGAAATCAATCAGCCGGAAAACCGCGGCTATGCCGATAACGGTTGTTTTGAGTTTAAGGAAGCGGTTGCGCGGTTTATGGAACGGAATTTCCGCGTCAAACTTAATCCGGTTACCGAAATCAATCATGCTATCGGTTCCAAACCGGCGTTGGCAATGCTGCCGTATGTATTCATCAATCCGGGCGATGTAACATTATTGACGGTTCCCGGTTATCCGGTTGCCGGAACACATGCAAAATATTGCGGCGGTTCGGTTTATCATCTGCCGCTCATTGAGGAAAATCAATTCCTTCCCGATTTTGAATCCGTTCCTGAAGATATTCTGAACAAAACCAAACTTCTTGTACTGAATTATCCCAATAGTCCGACCGGTCAGGTGGCAACCGTTGAATTTTATGAGAAAGTGATTGAACTGGCTAAGAAACACAAATTTGTTGTCGTGCAGGATGCCGCTCATATTATGCTGACTTATTGTAATGCGCCGCTTAGTTTTTTAGAGGTTGCCGGTGCGCGTGATGTGGGGGTCGAAGTCCACTCACTGTCGAAAGGTTGGAACATGATTGGCTGGCGTATTGCGTGGGTTTGCGGTAATGAACGGATTGTTCGGGCTTTTGCCGATGTAAAAGATAATTACGACAGCGGTCAATTTCTTGCCATTCAAAAATCGGCGATTGCGGCGTTGAACGATCCCGAAATTCCAAAAGAAGTCAACCGGAAGTATTACCGGCGGCTTGAAAAACTGGTCGCAACACTTCGCCCTTTTGGTTTTGAATGTGAAGTTCCCGGCGGAACTTATTTTTTGTATGTTAAATCTCCGAAAGGCATTGTTAACGGTACAAAATTTTCTAACGCCGAAGAAGTCAGTCAATATTTAATCCGTGAACATTCAATATGTACGGTTCCTTGGGACAATGCCGGTCCGTATTTGCGGTTTTCCGTAACTTATGTTGCTTCGGACGAACCTGCGGAAGACGAACTCATGTTCCGGCTTTCCGAACGGCTTGGACAAGTTGCCTTCGAATTTTAAAACAATAAACAGACTGTCTTTTACAACAACATGAAAAAACAAACATACAAACAACCCGTTAATGTGTTTCATTAAAATGTTCCTTTAGATTTATTTATAATAGGAGATTACAATGACGATTCGCAGATTATTTTTATTGATTGTTGGGATTCTATTTTGTTGCGCAACGGTTTTCATGGATATTGCCGGAATTTTCGCAGCGGAACCCTTTCGGTTTGCGGAAAAAGACAACAAACAATTAGTTCTCACGGAGGGAAATTTACCGGTTTTAACGTATCAGTTTGATGCGGTCGAACATAATCAGGTTCCCGAAAATGAACCGCGTCGGTTGGCGGGTTGTTATGTTCATCCGCTTCACGGTCTTGGCGGTGAAGTCTTGACCGACAACGCTCCTCCGGATCATTATCATCATCACGGTGTTTTTTGGACTTGGCCCCATGTTGGTGTCCACGAACCGGACGGCACGGTTAAAAACTACGATCTTTGGACAAGTAATACCGCACTCAAACAATACTTTGTCCGTTGGCTCGGTAAAAAAACAACCAATAATTCGGCAACTTTTGAAGCCGAAAACGGCTGGTTTGTCGGCAAACCGGAAAACGGAAACAAAATTATGTCCGAACAGGTTAAAATTGTTGTTCACAGTATCCGAACCGGTAACTCCGCCGAAACAGAAAATATCAAAAGCCGGGCAATTGATTTTGAATTTCTCTGGAAACCCGTCGATAAACCGGTTTCGCTTCGCGGAAGTGAGGGAAAAAGTTACGGCGGATTATCGGTTCGGTTTAAGCCGTTTATTTCGGAGAACGAGCGCAACAATAAAAATGCACTTGCCAAACGTAATGAAGTCAATATGATTACGGTTCCCGGCGGTGTTGCGGAAAAAGATTTACCGGAAACGCCATTGGAGTGGGCGGATTACACGTCGAAATTTGACGGGCGTGATATTCCGAGCGGAGCGGCTATTTTCGTGCCGAAAACACATCCCGATTTTCCGCCGACCTGGTTGACCCGATATTATGGACCGTTGTGTGTTGGTTGGCCCGGGGTGAAAGAACGGTTGTTTCAACCCGGTGAAGAAATCCGGCTTCAATACCGAATCTGGATTCACGATGGAACGGTTACCGTTACGCAACTGGAAAATGCCTACAAACTCTATAACAGCCAAATCCAAAATAACGGAAAATCTCAATCCCCGCAAAAAATGAAGACTTTTACCCGTTTACGCAACAAAAGAAACATCCGTTAATATTCGGGTTAGTAACACGGTTCGGCAAATGACCGGAAAGATACGAATTTTTAGGCGTAACGAAATAAGTCTATTGCCGTTCAGGAATCAATGTTCAAGAATCAAGGAGTGAAGCGGCATTGTTACGGTTTTGGTTGATCAGACCGAGTGTTTGAATACCGGATTGGAGCAGAATCCGATCACGTATCGAATTGGAAACCGTAACAGCATAATCCGCATCGGAAATAATTGATTTTGCCGCACTCAACGAAACCAGCGAATCTTGTAACGTATTGATATTGGAATCCAACGTATATCGTTGTACCGCACCGATTTCGCCGCGTTGCACGGCAATTTGTGAAATTGCGGCGCTCAGAATACTGTCCGCCAACATCGGGTTTGTTGCCAAAGACGCCGAACCGCCGCTGCGTAATTGCATGAGAACATTCCCTCCGCCGTTACCGACACGGCTTGTTTGGGTGCTTTCTATCGGAACAGACACCTGTTGCGATGAAACAACATCTTGCCCCAGTTGAAACAACGCCCCGCCGTTTTCCGATGAAAGCGTTCCATTCAACAACGGTTTACCGAGCCAGTTTGTCGTTGCGGAAAACCGGTCGATGGAATCCAGAATCGCGTTCATTTGGAGTTGGTTGGCTTCGATCATTTGCGGCGTCATGGCTCCGCTGTTGGCGGCTTCAACCGCTAAACCCTTTGCTTCGATAAGGAGATTGCTGATTTGGCGCATTCCGCTTTCGGCAACATTGAGCATACTGTTTGCCATACGGGTATTTTTCATGGCGGCATGACCGGCGGTTATTTCGGAGCGAAGCCATTCCTGAGCAATCAGTCCTGCCGGATCGTCTTGAGCGGAATTGATTCGGCTGCCGGTTGAAAGTTGAGTGAGCGAATTAGCCAAACTTGCCTGAGTTTGTTGTACCAGGTGTGCCGCCGACAACGATTGGGAAACCGAATTGATTGATAAACCGGACATATTTTTTAGCGGGTTGTTGCGAGGTTTCGCGTGTTTAACGGTTAAAAAAATAATTTGTTTTTGGGAAAGTACAGAAAGTACAAATATTATCTTAATTTGTTTAATTCGTTGTTTGTTAAATTCATTGGTTTTTTTAAATTATTTACGTCAATCAACAAAAGTAGGCAATAAAAAATTGGGCATCCGTAATTATTTAATGGAATTTTCATAAAATAGACGACTTATATTTTATCTATTCACTGGCGGAAATCAAGATGTAGAACCTTTCGGTAAAAAAATTGCCCACCTTGAATTGCTTTCACAGTTCAAATAAAAAACAGTAATATAACCGGTTGGATTTTAATTGTATGTTGTCCTTTCTGCCGCAGTACCAATCTTTTTGTTTTAATAAATAAACCAAGAGATGTACTAAAAAAGAGTAATATTTCAGCGGAATTTTTTGATTAGATAAGAAAATCGAATAAGAACTTTATTTTCAACCTAATTTTTCCGAACAAAACAACCTCAGTAGCCAAGAAGTTCCCCATACGATCAACTTATTACCTTATTAAAAAGGTAAAAGATGAGGTAATGAGTTCGGTTTTTTGGGAAAATTATTTGCTATTGATGTTAAATTGGGCAAAAATAGAAGGTTTGTCCTGCGTCTTTGTTCAACAAATGACGAAATTGAGGCAAAAAAAACAAAAAAACATACGAGAGATAATTTCTTATCTCTCGTATGTTTTTCCGGCTTTTGTAATATGTTTTTTATAATTTCGCAGGAAAAAAGTTTATAGGAAAAAGGTAGGGGCGAAAGATTTTTCGCCCCTACTATTTAGTCATTGTTTTCATTATTAACCCTAAATCTTAACCCCGAAACGGTTAAAATTCAGAGTTAATATTGAATGGAAAGGACAAAAATTTCACGGAAATATTACATAATTTTATTTCGGACTGATTTACCGACATCAACACTCTTTTGGTTTGTATTTTTTATAACTTCTATATCGTGTGGAGTTTTTCCTGCTGGCTTTTTTCAAGCCATCTGGCATAATCCAAAAGTATCAACACATTTTTTCTGGAGGAAGTTGGTTTTGGGGGGTATTTTTTGTTTAGAGTATGTTTCAGGACAGAATTATTTTTGGGGTTGGAAATTTTGGCACAAAATGGGAAGAAAGTAAAAACGGAATACACGAAGATTGGGTCTCGTCTTGTATTTGAGGTAACTTTTTTTGTTTTTTACATACCTTCTTCGTGTTGTAACATGAAAGATTGTGTTGCAATTTGTTAGAATCTCATAGAATTATTTATGGAGCAGTCCGTATTTCCTACAACCACCTAAGGAGGGATAACCCGCCGAATCATGTTGCGAATTTCTTTGATCTTGCCGATGTCGTAGTTG
>JAITQV010000660.1 GCA_031288765.1 Planctomycetaceae bacterium | reverse complement strand
TTTCTTTTTGTCGTTCGAGCATAGATACAATTCCTTATAGTTATTGTAAAAGAGTAAATGTGACGCAAAGCGAATACTATAATCAGGATTTTGGAATTTGTCAAGCGGGATTGAATTTATGTTGCTCCGCTCACTTCACCGCCGGATCGGATAGTAGTATTGTCCTACGCCCTTCGGGCTTAAAACAAAAAAAAATTCCGCTGAATAATTACTCTCGAACAATGGCGAGGACAACCTTATTTTCAACCTGATTCCCTATTTTTTAATAAGGTAATAAGGTTGTTATGTTGTGAGAAATGTTGCTACTAAGGTTGTTTTGTTCGGAAAAATAAGGTTGAAAATAAGGTTCAATGGAAACATTTCACTGAATAGATACACAAAATCAAAACCGGAAATATATGTAAAAATGGTATCTGTTCAGCGGAATGTTTTTTTAACGCGGAAAAACGCGAAAATTACATGGAAAATTCGCAGGAAGTTGCCAATAAGAGGTAGGCAACCGTTCGCCGAACGGTTTTCACCTATGGTGGTGTCGGTGAACGGCTGCCTATATCTTGATTATTTATAAAAAGTTACATTTTGTTGTAATATAATTGAAGTAATTTATTGGGGTAATGTAATGATTGCACCGTCCGAAACATGCCCCAATTTACCGATTGTCTGGTAAGGAGTTGTCACTGACAATGAACGAACGGAACCGTCTCCCAAAACAAAATTACAGACACCCGGATGGTAACTTCCAAAAGAATAGTACCATAACCCATCCGGACTACTACTGGTTGCCGGATAGGTTGCATTAATTTCCCCGTAATGAATATTGTTGACCAAAGTTCCAACGGGATTATTACGGGCATGAAATGTTCGGGCGGAAGCGACCGATGCCCAGTTTCCTATTACCAAAATTGAACAATCTGAGGTAAAACGTCCTTCCCTTGCCTCGGTATCACATCGACCAAGGAATGGTTCGGGAATATGTTTTTCACCAAAAAGTATTTGATTACTTGTTCCGTCTTGAATCCACGCCATTGAGTCGCGTGGAACCCATGTATTTGCTTCAACCAATGGTGCCCGAAATGGTCCTCGATGATACGATGCCTGCGCGTCGTGAAAATTATTGAACGAAAAAAGGTGGCATGTTGTATTGGAATACGAATTAGGGGCGCCATCCGGAATTCCATAAATAAACGCATAATCTCCACGCGGTCCCAAATAACCTCTATGGTGATGGTGCCCATTCATAGTAGTATCAACAGGACAAAATTGACTTCCTCCCCGTCGTGTTGGGCAGAGATACACCGAAACGGAACCGAACCCCTTACGTTCCTCGTCCGTCAAAACTGAGTTATTGTTCCAGAAGTCATCGTTTTTCAACGACTTTTGAAGCCCGTAATCAACCAACTTCTGGTAAAGAGCATTCTGCTCAATATACGGGTAAATTAGCCCCCAAAGTGAAAGCCGCAAATATTGCGAACCGTCATTAGGTGCGGCAGCAGAAGTCAGAGAAGTACCGGAAACCGAAGTTGGACCTGTTCCGGTTGGCGGTAGTACACTTCTTGTGTCATGGAAATTGTGTACGGCAATCCCGATTTGTTTCAAGTGATTGATACACTGCATACGTCTTGCGGCTTCTCTCGCAGCTTGAACTGCCGGTAACAGTAACGCAATTAACACTCCGATAATCGCAATCACCACAAGTAATTCAACCAATGTGAAACCTCTAAATAAACGAATTTTCATTGTTTTTCTCCTTAAATTAGAGAACTTTGATATATTAACAGATTACATAACGTATAATCTGTTTTTGCTGAAATTGGGAAAACAAACATTAGCCGAGAAACGGCAACAGAAATGTCACTCTTTGTCAGGAGCGACACGGTTGTTAAAACAGGTTATTCCCACCGACCAAAGTGGTGCATTACATGTTTTAAAATGTAATACTGAATCATACCTATAGTGCTACACGCGACGCCCCCCGAACGGGAGCCACGCAACTTTGTAGCACTACAGTAATTTTCTACACGGAAAATCCGTTGGTCTGTAGAAAATTACTTAATCGCCGAAACGATTTAACAACTGTTGACGTACTCGATTATTTTTTTTCACCCGAATTTTTGTTCGGGCTACTTATTTTTTAAAATATAATTTAGTCTCCTAAATATTGACATTAAAAAATGGAAAATTATTTGATCGGTTATTCTATATTTAAAAAAATATCGGTCAAGATACCCCTCCCAAAAAAATAATTTTCGAGTCTTTTTGTGTTTTATTTTTTGTTTTTATTTAGATGAATCTCCTAATGGAGATTTATTGATTTGTTGCGTTAATTTTCTATTGATAGGAATTTCCTACGGAAATCAGAATATTTCAGCGGAATTTTTTAACTGTGAAACACATAAAAAAATAATCGGCGGAATAATTACCAAACCACAAATTCCAAACTACAAACCACACACTAATAGTTGATACAAAGTGTTTGATAGAGTTTGGAATACCGCCGAATCATTTGTTCCAAACTAAAATGTTCCGCAATTCGTGTTTTGGCAGCCGTTCCCATTTGTTTTCGTAATTCTTTGTTTTCGAGTAAAAAAAGAATTTTCTCCACAAAGGTTCGCCGCCGTAACCGAAAATCCTCACCGCAATCAGAAACCAACAAACCCGTAACACCTTCAACAACCAAATCGTTGTTGCCCGGAATATCCGTCGCAATAACCGGAATTCCCATTGCCATCGATTCAAGAATCGAATTGGATTGACCTTCATAAACACTGTTGTTCAACAAAATATCAAAATGCCCCATAAATCGCGGAACATCGTTACGTTGACCGAGAAAATGAACCCGATCCGAGAGTTGCCGCTGATCACGTAAACGCAACAATATATCACGTTCGGGACCGTCACCAATAATAATTGCATGAAAATTTAAGTTGACGAATTTAAGCGTTTCAAATATCCAGAGAAGATCGTCAATTCGTTTTTGTTGCCAAAGCCGGGCAACAACCCCAATAATAAACGGCGTTTGCTGAAAACAGAACTCCGGCGCAACCGGACGAAATGTTTTCCTTTCCGAATCATATTCCGAATCGCAAACCGGCAAATAATCGCCGGTCGGTTCAAAATTCGTAACTCCGATTTCTTCGAAAATCTCATTTACCGAAACTGAAAACGCCTCGCCAACCGTTGTTTCCGGCGGCACAACAGCGTTGGGAATGACAACAAATTTTTCCGCCGGCAAACCGTGTTTGACGTAAAAATCTTTAACACCTTCGCTGTTTGCGGCGATTCGGTCGGTTTTTGGGGCGAACCAACGGTCAATGTAAAAATGATACCAACTTTTCCATTGATCGACACAACGTTCCCCCGCAACAATTCGCAGAACACCGCAATCAATTGCGGCTTTCCGACCATACGCATTTGCCGCAAAAAGCCATGTATGAACCAAATCGGGTTGGAAACGTTTGATTTCCTGTTTGAGCCGGTTCAAGGCAAACGGGTCAATTTTTGAACGTTTTTTAATTAGGGTTGTTGGAATTTGGGCATGAGCGAGTTCTTCTTCGAATGAACCGCTTCGTGTCAAAACGGCAACTTCAACATCAAATTCATTTTTAGGAAGATGGGTTGCCAAAAGAACCATTTGCTTTTCCGCCCCGCAACGGTCTAATGTAGGAATTATCTGAAGAATTTTTAATCTTTTGGACATTGCCTTTATCTATATTTTCCGGCTGTCGCTTGATTGATGTTTATAATATTTCAGCGGAATATTATTTCAAAAATACGTTAAATGTTATGATTTATTAGGACTCGGTCATTTGAAATAATTTAAACTCAGAAAGTGTTAAAATTCGATAATTGTTTACCAATTATGAATGATGGAATTTAACAGAAATTCGTAATAAATGCAAGACCGTTTGCAATATTCCCATGGAATCTTTGTAAATTAACCTTGAAATGGGGTGATTATGGAAGTTGGCGGTATTAGTGAAGCCGCCAATCGTTAAAATCGATTTCGCCCTTGAATATATTTATGGAATTTTTCGGGCGTTCATTCAACGACGATGTTCCAACCCATTTTTTGGCACAATCCATCTCATTGGAAGGAACCTGCGACTGTGTTCCCATCACCGCCCTAAATTCCGAAGAGGAAAGAATCGGTTCAAATTCGGAACATTTTTCCGCTTCTTTTTTGATTAACGGCAAAATATTGGACGGCGTCAACTCAAAACAACGTTTCAACGACTTAACCGCCGAAGCATGTTGTAAGGTCATAGATTGCGCCCGTGCCAACCGAAATAATGATTCGGGAGAATCCAATTTTTCAAAAGGGATAGACCGAACAATTTTTCGAGCGCGTTCCTTGTCCCCCGCCTCAAAATAAACACGCGCCTGCTCAATTTGCAACGGAAGAATTTGTTCGGGCTGCTTTTGCGAAAGAATAAAATCAAGCGCTTCCTGATATTGTTCCGCCGTTAAAAAAGCATCAACAACATCAATTGCGTGGGCAATTGTTCCGGCACGGCGGTGAACCTCCAAAACAAGAGCGAGATGTTCCGAAACAACATGATACTTAACATAATAACGGCGCAAGCGTTCCGCTCCAATACCCCATTGAATTACATTCTTTTCCATAGGAAGTTCACGGCGAAGCTTGATAATTTGCCGAAGATTGTTAAACTCCTTTTGGAGTTCAAGATTGTCGGGTTCAATCCGAAGGGCTTTTTGAAAAAAAGGAACGGATTCTTCCAATTGACCGGATTGGATAAGTTGCAGTCCGTGTTGATAGTCTGTTCCTTCGTCACAAACGGAAATATCAACCGCAAAAACAAATATCCCAAAATAAACCAATGAATAACGGAACATTGTTCATAACCCTATTATCAGAAAACGATTGTGTTATCGTTTGTTCCGAATCTCAATGTTCCAGTTGTTTGCCTCAGGAGAATTCACAAACAAACGAAATTAAATATAATCAAAAATCATGGGAGTAAAAAATTCAGTAAATGAGCAAGTCAAAAAGTATTTTATTGGGGTGTTAAAGTTCGGGTCGAGTGAATTAAAAAAGTGAACAATTGATATAAATAGATTATTGATGTGCGGTAATCAAAAATCCCTCTTTAAAAGAAAATTATACACTTATGTTTTAGGTAAATCAATAGAAAAATTTTTAAAAATGTTGATAATACAAAAAAAACTCACATTACCGTCTTCGTCAAACAAAGTAAGGATAATCACCCGTGAAATCCTTGAGGCAATCCCTGAAATCCGTGAAATTGACTGCGGAATGTTAAACATTTTCCTTCAACACACCTCCGCTTCAATTACTATTAACGAAAATGCGGATTCGGATGTTCGGAAGGATTTTCAGATGGCTCTCGATAAAATTATTCCGAACACATTGCCTTACGAACATACTTTGGAAGGACAAGACGATATGCCTGCCCATGTAAAATCTTCCGTAGTCGGAGTTTCCGTCAATATTCCTATTGGTCGGGGGCGATTGCTTTTAGGAACTTGGCAGGGAATTTATCTCTGCGAACACCGCCATTCAACACACCAAAGATCAATTGTATTAACTGCATTTGGAAAAAAGGAAATATAAAAGGTATCAATTCAGCCGTTTGTTAAACTATTACGTAGGACAAACCGCCTTTTCATCTCATTTTTCCAAACAAAATAATATTTTTTTAACACGGAATACGTTAAAAAAACGCGGAGAGACGCGGAAAGACCCCAAAAAAGAAAAATACAAAAGGATAAAAAAATTACAATTCCTGCATTTTTCTGCGTTTTCCGCAAATTTTTCATGCTTTTCCGCTTTAAAATTATTCCGCTAAACAAATACAACAAATAAAATCCTGTAAATCCTGTTTATCTTGTCACAAAGACAGCTTTGAACAACGATTTTTAGGGTTCCTTTTTAACGATGGCGGACGAGACGTCCACATTCCTACAAAAGACCCCTTTGTTACTATTCAAAGTATAACTAGGGATTTTCGCAAAGTTTCCCGACATTCCGGCAAGCTTTCCCGACATGTCGGCAAGTTTTCCCGGAACTCCGGGAAACTTTCCCGGCTCTCCGCCAAACTTTCCCGGCTCTCCGGCAAACTTTCCCGGAACTCCGCCAAACTTTCCCGGAACTCCGCCAAGCTTTCCCGACTCTCCGCCAAACTTTCCCGGCTCTCCGGCAAACTTTCCCGGCTCTCCGGCAAACTTTCCCGGAACTCCGGCAAACTTTCCCGACTCTCCGGCAAACTTTCCCGGCATGTCGGCAAACTTTGAGGAAATCCCCAAACGGTAGGCAGGTAAATGATTTACGGTATTTTTGGGGTTCATGGTTAATTTTCTGTGGTTTTGTAAGAAAAAGGTAGGCAATCGTTCGTCGAAGGGCTTTCACTCAACGGTTACGTCGGCGTTAGCCAACCTTAAATTTGTGTCATGTTGGTTGTTTCGGTTGCCTATCGGCAAGCAACCTTGAAGCAAATAGAGATATTCGTAATCTTCGTGACAATCTCTCAGGTTTGCTCCCCGAATACTACCGATAGTTTGTTCGACTTTTCCGGCATTCAATGTTTTACTAATGAGTAACTCCTCCTCTGGGAATTTCGATTTTGACACGTTTGGAAATATCGAACATAAAATGATTTGCGGTTGTTTTGATTTCAAGTTCGAAAGGCGTTGTGTTCGGATCATTATATTCCGGAGGAATTTCATGAAAATACTTTTGCGGTGGCGATTTTGGGCGATTGGGATTCTCTGCCAATTCGATATCAGATGGCGGCGGATCTCCTTCGACAACAGTTTTACTGACACGCAATTTATATTTTCCAAGCGGAACACCGTTGTATTGACCATGTGTCAAAATGGTTGCTGTTCCTTGTTGGTTGGTTCGGGAACCGTGAACCCAGTGATTTTCCGTATCAAGCGGAGTCAGCAGAACAGCAGCATCCGCAAGAGGTTGTCCTTGTAACGTTATTGTGATTGTTGTCGGGTAAAGTTTTGG
>JAITQV010000655.1 GCA_031288765.1 Planctomycetaceae bacterium | reverse complement strand
AGGTTGTTTAGTAAGAAAAATGAGGTTTGTCCCGCGTCATTGCTCAACAATTGGCTGAATAGATACAAAAATAATTTGATTTTCTTTGTTTCCTCTGTGATGCCTGTGTTCTCTGCGGTTAATAAAAATAAACAGTTACAAACAGACAATCACAAAATATTCAAGTTACATAATATTTAATACGTCAGCAAACACTTAATAACTTGTCCGGTTTTACCGGCTTCAAGAGCGGAATTGATTTGTTCCATCGGAAAACGATGCGTTACGAAATCGGCGGCTTTGAGTTTGCCCTCGCGAATCCATTGACAAAGCGGTTTTTGTGCGGCACGTTCACGGAAACGAGTAGGCCATTGGTGTACAAAAAGATTGAAGTTATACGGTGCAAGTGATTTTTTGACATAAATGGTGTCATCGGTAAGCACACCGTAAATACAAATTGAACCGCCAAGTTTTAGTAACGGCAACGCAAGATGCACAATTGCCGCATTGCCGACAGCATCAATTACCGCATCAAGCGGCGGACGTTTATTCCGAAGCGACGGAACTTCATCGGGAACAAAAACCTGATCGGCTCCCATTGCCAAAATTTTTTCATGCCGCGATAAATTTGTTTCGACAACTCCTATCCACTTCATACCAAGCAATCGTGCAAACTTAACGAAACTTAATCCAACCGGACCTGCTCCAAAAATCAAAATTTCGTTATTCGGCTGTAAATTGAAATCGCCTATTCCGCCATAAACCTCACGCCACGTGCAAAGCAACGCCGCTTCCTCAAACGGAATATCCGTATCAACAACTGTTTGAATCTCACACGAATCAAACCAGCCGTTTTGCGCGTTTGCCGTACCGTCCTCAACCATTGCGTCGTGATCATGTACAATAACATACTCGCAAAATCCCCCCCAACCGCTATGGTAATCAGGGCGACCAAACTCGCCAAGCATACCGCCAATCACATGATCGCCAACCTTGATATTTCGGACTTTTGAACCTACAGCCTCAACAACCGCAACTCCCTCATGCCCCAAAACCAATGGATATTGATCAACTCCGGGAAAATGCCCTTCAATCAACTTTCGATCCGTAGCGTTACAAATTGCCGCAAACTTATTCTTTGCCAACGCCTCATACGGACCCGGTTCAGGCTTTGAAATTTCCGCTACTTCAACACAATTCTGTGTTACAACAACTATTGCTTTCATTGTTTGATTAAATTTGTTAAATTTTTGTTAAATTAAATTATTGCGTTAAAAATACAATTAAACGCAACATTAAATATTCCGCAAGTCGTCAAATAATCCGACAAGAGAATAATACGCTTTATCAAAAAGAGGACGGATTTTTTTATACGATTTTTCCTTTTCGGGATTAGGTTGTAATATTTCTTCGGTTCGCAGGAATTGTTCGATTACATTAAAATCCTTGAATATTCCGGCTCCGACTCCGCCGATAATTGCCGCTCCTATTGATGTTGCTTCTTCAAGAAAATTAGGGCGTTGAATTTTTGCACCGAAAATGTCTGCCATCATTTGCAGCCAAACACGTCCTTTTGCTCCGCCGCCAATTACCGTCATTGTGTCAATCGGAATATGTTCGCGAAAAATATCGGCGATAATTGCAAAATTGTACGTAATTCCTTCCATAACACTCCGAATCATATCACAACGCCGCGTTGCCAACGTCAAACCAATAAACGCGCCGCGTGCATTCGGGTTCCAATGTGGTGAACGTTCCCCCAAAAGATACGGCAAAAAAAGTAAACCGTTTGCACCGGGCGGACTCTGCAACAATAATTCATTCATCAATTGATAAACGTTTTCGTTTTTATTTACAGATTCGGCGGATTCGGCGGTACAAATTTGTTCTTTGAGCCAATTATATGCCGCACCGGCAGTTTGTACCGAACCGGTCGGATGATAATAATTCGGTACACAATGTGCCCAGGTCATTGTTCGCATTTTTGCGTCAAAAATCGGTTTCTCTGTTGTTAATCCGATCCAGCCGCTTGAACCGAGATAAAGATATGCCGTTTCGGGACGTACCGAACCAACTCCAACTGCCGCACAACTTCCATCACCGCCGCCGCAACACACCGCTGTGCCTGCCTTCAACCCTGTTGCTTTTGCCGCTTCGTTAGTTATTTCACCAAGAATATGTGTTGACGGAAAAACGTCAGGAAAAAGCGATTCGTCAATTTTCGCTGCGCAAAGTATTACCTGCGACCATTTTTTTGTGCTTAAATCAAACGCATTTGTACCGGATGCGTCGGAATAATCGGTTGCAATAACATTTGTCAAACGAAAATTAATGTAATCTTTGGCACAAACAGTTTTGAACGTTTTTTTGAAAATTTCCGGTTCATTATTTTTGATCCAAAGCAGTTTCGGTAACGAATAAACCGCCGCAACACGATGTCCGATAATTTTGTACGCATCTTCCATTGTAATATTGGACAAGATATCTGATGTTTCTTTTTCGCTTCGCTGGTCGCAATAAATAATCGACGGTCGTAACGGATTCCCTTGTTGATCAATACAGGTTAAACCCATCATTTGACCGCTAAGCGCAACAACCGCAATTTGATCCGAATCAATTTTTGACTTTGCGATAAGTTGTTGTGTTGATTCACAAACAGATTTCCACCAATCGTTTGGGTCTTGTTCAGCCCAAACGCGATTAAAATAATGTGTCGGATAAGAAACCGTACAATTAGCGATCAATTCACCTTGATCGGAAAACAAAGTTGCCTTGTTACCGGAAGTTCCGAGATCGTGTGCAAGAATATAGGACATATTGTTTGATTTTATTTTATAAGATCAAGAGTGGTGATGGTGAAAGGTTTATCGTGTTTTGTATTGACTTTATCGTGTCCGGTTACGATGTCAAAACATGTTACGACAAGTTTTCCATTCCAGACAATCGGTTCGCCGGGTTGATCAAGTTCACCTTTTGAACCGTCGTTGTCCGGTGATTTTGCGATACGATAAATATTTGTATTCGGAGTTACTACCGCAATAGCATTTTCCGAAAAATCCGCAACATATAAATTCCCGTTGGCGTCAAAACAAATTCCGTCCGTTGTCCGTAAATTCTTTGAGTCTTTTGCCCAAATCTTAGTTTCTACGGCTTTTCCATTACTATCAATTTTTGTGCGAAGAATTGTTCCGTCACCGAAATTACCAAGATATAAATCACCCGCTTTGTCAAACGCAATTCCGTCAAGACCGTATTGACAATCCTTATTGTACGTTAAAACCGTCAAAAATAAATGAGCGTCGGATTCTGTGTTTGTTACACAAACAGATTCCTTTATCTTCGGATCAAACCGATAAACACCGCTGACCAGTAAACCGGACGGATGTTTTATTTTTGTCATCAGACTATTTGTAATATAAACATATCCATTGCGAAACCGGACACCGTTTGGGTGTTCGAGCCCTTCGGCGATGACACGAGTTGTAATTTGAGCGTTGTCGCCTTTTCCCTGTACTCGACATTCCAGCAACCGCCCTTTGAATTGACCTTTCGGATTTCCTGTCCAACCTTGATTATCGCAAATGTAGAGTTCAGAGTCCTGCCCAAACGCAATACCCATTGGACAAGCAACTCCGGTTTCCTGCAAAATTGGAACATTAAACCATTTCTCAATATTAACGGATTTATCGATTCGAATAATACAGGCAGGTTTGGTTTGATCGGCGTAATTCGGACAAGCGACACAAAGCCGCCCTTCCGAATCAATCGCCATTCCGTCCGGCGTAGGACAGTAGTCCGGCAACTCCGTTAATAATTTCGGCGTTTGCAATTCCGGTGTTTCTGCAAAATTAAAATTACAGAAAACGGTCATAACTGATAAGGCAATAAAAAATATTACTGTTCGTAAATTATTGTTCATTTTTTGTTCTCCTAAATAGTTGGGAACACCGTTGATAAATTTGCAACGGTTATCGTTGTTAAAATATACAAATCATTGGGATAAAATACAATTATCTTATGGTTCCGGTCGTGTTTTTATGAAACCGTTCATATCGGCTTCAGGATTTTCGAGCATTATTCGTTTTCCTTCTTCAATAGCGTTGCGCATTTTGATGTAATCTGCATCGTTTGTGTCCGAAAAAAGAAGTTGATTTGACAATTCTGTAACAGCCCGTTCGATTCCTTTCACTGCGGCAATTCCGCGTCCGCCCGATGTTGTTGTGAGGTGAGCGGTTAAGGCTGCACTTTGTTTCGGATTTTCCAAATTGATCCAGGCATATCGTCCAATCCAATCACGATGTTCCGGTTGGTCAAACGAACCATGACATTCTGTACAGCGGCGATTATAGACTTCGAGAAAACGTTCCGAAAACCACGATGAATATTGTCCCGTAACAGGATCGGCAAAACGATCACGCCGACCGACAGCATTAGGACGGGCATGAGCGTAAGTTCCATAATACGGAACATTGGCATCCATCCAATAATAAATTTTTTGCCGGTCTTCCAACGGCATATTGATTCCGCCGTGATCCGATTCAATAATCTCCGTCAATCTGCCGGCATACGAACCGGTAATATACGGTTCACTCACAGAAGTCGGCGTCATGAGCAGCCAGAAAAAATGGACAAGCGGTTTTCCCTTATCGGCTTCTTTTTGCAACATTTTTCCTGTTTCCATATCATGTTGCCGATACGAACGGCTTGTTCCGAGAAGATTATCGTACGACATACTGAAAAACCGTGTTTTATCACCGGTCAAATCGTAACCGGCTTCGGCTTTTTCACCATTATGACACGAAATACAATATTTATCAAGAACCGGTTGAACAACCGTCGGATAATCAAATACACGAGCATCGGGAAATTCATTGAGATGTTTTCGTTTCAACAACCAATCAGGACTTTTCGGAACGACGGGGTCTTTTCGTGCGGCAATTGGTAAACGAGTGAAATGAACCGGAGCCGCATCACGATTTTCGTGACAACCTGTACAACTCAACCGCTCACCCGGCATCACTTGAAGGGCTGAGGTCATTCTAAAAACTTCGCGACCTTCCGAATCAAGACCTTGCAAATAAATTTCGCGTAACGCCGGAACTACAAAATGAGCCGAACCATCCGGTTCGATGGGAACCGTTCCCCAATCACGTTTGGCATAATATGTACCGTAACTCATCACCGGAGATTGATCGTAAGCTCGTTTGACAAGGTCTTCCGTTTTGCGAATCTGTTCCATAATTCTTAACGCAACAATTTTTCCCGGTTCAACAAGTCCTTGA
Source organism: Planctomycetaceae bacterium (assembly GCA_031288765.1). Taxonomy (GTDB): domain Bacteria; phylum Planctomycetota; class Planctomycetia; order Pirellulales; family Thermoguttaceae; genus WRKP01. The sequence goes on along the minus strand of JAITQV010000655.1, from coordinate 9,048 downwards.
AGTCCTTCGTTGACATTCATTAAAATTAGCGTTCCTGTAAGATTTTTGTTATCGGGATCGTTAAGTTCTTGAGGTGATGTCGGTTGAACACGGTCAACAACCAACGCTTTTGGCGGAGCGGCTATCAAAGGTATGGGGAAAAAACAACTTTGTTCTTTATCCTCGAAAAGCAGGCGTTTTTCACCTTTTCTGTTCAATAAATATAAAGCGAAACGTTTTTTACCGTCACGGTAATAACCGGTTCCATCGCCGTAACTGCACAAAAATTGTTCATCGGAAAGCGGAAACGGATCACGATAACCCCAAGGAAAACTCCGGTCGCCGACACTTGGAACATCTTTTGTAATATAAATAAATCCTTTTCCTTTTTCTCCTTCGATGCCTGCACTACGGTCAATCAGACCAATCATTCCGTGCGGATAACTGTGATGCGGAGCGAAAGTTGCAAGAAGAAGATCACGTTGTTCCGGAATCTGGCGGGCTTGCCAGAAAGTTCCGACATCACGTATTGTGTTACCGAAAAACAATTGATAACCGGTTCCATCGGGATTTTCCGTCCATAAACTTTGTCGAAACGTTAAATCACGGTCAATGTATTCCCAACGAGTAAACAAAACACGCCCATTCGACATCATTTGCGGGCTAAAATCGGAAAGCGTGTTCATACTGATACAGGAAATAATCGGAATCTGATCCGGCGCAAAATTTTGTAAACGATGTAAATTAGACGACGGACCCGGTTGACAAACGGTGTAACCGAAACGTCGTGTCGAAACAAAAATTAAATCGCCGCTCGGAGTTTCACAAGGACTGACATCATGATACGGACCGCTTGTCAATTGCCGTAACCCATTGCCGTCAACACCAATACACCAAAGATGCCAAAAATTCTCGCCGCGTTGTCGATACGAAAAATAAATCGTTTTTGCGTCCGCAGAAAGATTCATATCGTAAATACTTCCATCGGGATCCGAAAATACCGTGCGAATTTCTTTTTCCGGTTGAGCGGGTTCCATCAACCGGATGGAACAGCCCGGTGCAGTCGGTTTACTCATCCAAATATCGTTACCAACAGAATTAGGACGTGTAAGCGGATGACGTGTTATAAAAAGAACCGGCGGAAGATTTTTCGTTTCTAATGTCGAAACCCATGCGGTTTCTTTTTTAATTTGAGGCGGTGTACGAAAAGGGACAGTAACCCAATCATTGCCGTTCTTTTTAATTTTCAAATTACGATATTGAGCGGAACGCTGCCAGGGACGTAACGCAATTCCGCCTGAACGAACAACACCGGACGTTTTGTCCTCATATTTTGCAACAGTTTTTTCGTTCAGCCTGACTTCAAACGAGGTTTCGTTGAAAAGAACATGCAAAGTAAACCATTTTCCTGTAGAAATATCACAAACCGGCTGCTCAATTGGTTGATAGTTATGGCGATGCAAACCGATGTTGACATGGCGGTTTTCGGGACTCAGAGCAATTTCGTAACCAATAAAAGCATCGGCTCCGCTGCCCGGTTCGCTGATTTTCAAAATAATTCCGGCATTTCGGTACGAATTTTTATCCGCTTCCGGCAGAAATATATCAACAGACATTTCTCCGGAAGTTAGATTTTTAAACGTTTCGTTATCATAAACAAGTTTTCCGGAACCATTGCCGGTAATCACACCATTGTCATCAACCGTCCAATCGCCGTCATAACTGCTAAAATATTCAATCTGTTTTGCCGCCGGATCAACGGGAGGCATTGCAAGAATTTTCTCCAAGACCTCGTCCGCTGAAACGAAACAAAATTCTGAAATTGTTGCAGAAATAACAAGGAAGTAACCGACAAACAACAAAAAAATACAACAATAACGATTTAATATTAACATAGTATTTTATAGTAAAAGTTTTTTATAGTAACGATTTATGCCTTTTAACAGTTTACTCCGGTCAGATAATATGTAATTTCTTACGCCGACAAATTATAAGGTAAATTGTCAAAATAGGGACATAATTTACCAAAAATGTTTCGTTAAAAAATTACTTATATTACTTATCTTTTGTTTTGTGCTTATAAAAGGTTACAACTATTTTGATCTACAAAATTAATTATTATTTAGAATAATTTGTAATTGACAAATGTCAACAGAACCTTAGACAAACAAGACAAAATAATATAACTGTTGACAAAATGACATATTCGGTAACAACGATAATTATTGACACTTTATATTCTCTCTTAAAACTTACCAATAAACGAATGAAATTGGGATGTTTATTTTGAAAAAATGTAACGAAACAGGTTAACGCAAAAATTTGTTTACGGTTTAGACAAGAGTTCGAAATTAAATTCGTTTGTTCCTTTTTTGACAGTTACAATATAATCTCCTTGAACAATTCCAGCTCCTCCAGACCCTAATGCGGTTTGCAAAACATAACGTCCTTCGAGATTGGTTGTTGCGTAACCGATATAACTTTCGGGATGTTACGGATTAAAACAAATAGTTACTTCCGCAAGCGGTTGACCATTCAGAGTTATAATTCCTGTTACTTTTTTGTTTTTATTGGTTTTCTACCGCAACTACAAAAAAAGAACGAAAAACATAAGAAAACTATTATTAAATTACGTCGACTAACGCCGACGCAATCGCTGGGTGAAAACCCCTCGGCGAGCGATTGCCTACCTATTGTCTGGGCAGATGACTATAGATACAAATAGTTTTTGACAACGATTTTTAGAGTTTCCTTATAATGAGCAATCAGTTAAAATCCTGAATGCTTCAAGGTATTTTTCTTGTGTTTTTTTAACGATTTCGTCGGGAAGTTCCGGCGGCGAACTGTTTTTATCCCAACCGCTTTGCGTTAACCAATCTCGAACAAATTGTTTGTCAAACGAAGGTTGTCCCCGACCCGGTTGGTAACTGTCAACATGCCAAAATCGAGAACTGTCCGGCGTTAAAACCTCATCAATCAATGTTAATTGATCTTCGGAAAATCCAAATTCAAATTTGGTGTCGGCAATAATAATCCCCTTTTTTATTGCCAATGCCGAACCGCAACGAAAAATATCAAGCGACTTTTGACGCAATTCTTCGGAAATCTCCCGCCCAACAATCCCAACCATCCGATCAAATGTAATATTTTCATCATGACCGGTTTCCGCTTTCGTTGAAGGTGTGAAAATCGGTTCCGGCAACGGATCGCTTTCACGAAGCCCGCCCGGTAATTTAATACCGCAAACCGAACCGGATTTTTGATATTCCTTCCAACCCGAACCGCTCAAATAACCCCGAACTACACATTCAATCGGTATAACCTTACACTTTTTGCCAAGCATCGAACGTCCGTCAAATATTGTAAGATCAGTACCCTGCGGAAACGGCATTTTTGCAACATCAGTAGTGATTAGATGATTCGAAACTCCAAGTTGCCGAAACCAAAATGCCGACAATTGAGTTAAAACCTTGCCTTTATCGGGAATTCCCGTCGGAAGAACCCAATCAAAAGCACTAATCCGATCACTGCTGACCAACAACAAAGAATTGCCGAAATCATAAATATCACGGACTTTTCCGTGTTTGGGTGTCATTCCGGCAATGGAAGTTTGAAGTACAATCATTCGTCAATTGTTCCGTTTAAGATATTTTAAGTAATCGAAACACCATCAATAATCCGTAACCCATAAAACCTTGCGTTAATACGTTTTCTAATTTCCCACATTCAAAGCGGCTTTGGCAAGAAGTTGTCCGGCGTTCCGGCATTGCTCAAGAATTTCCGGTGTCGGACGAAATTTGGCGTCAATGGGTTTGGTTAATCGCGTCCAACCGGTTTCCTCAATCCAACGATCAAGTTGATCCGAACCGGCATGTGCCCAACCATAAGAACCAAATGCCAATGCGGATTTACTCGTAAATTTTAAACCGCGTAAATAAGTTACAACCGATGCCATTTGCGGCATCATCTGTAAATTGAGAGTTGCACTTCCAAGAGCAACCGCGGCGGCGTCAAGCATTTCTGTTGCAATTCGGGTTAATGTTGTTCGCCGGACATGCAACAGTTGAACATCAACTTTGTCCGATTCTTGTACGGCTCCCTCAAGAATCGCATCAGCCATTTGCGTGGTACTGTCCCACATCGAATCGAAAAGAATCAACACTTTCGGAACACATTTTCCGCCTGCCCAATGTTGGTAGGCTTCGACAATTTTCGGTACATTGGTTCGCCAAATCAGACCGTGTGAAGGGGCAATCATTTTGATCGGTAGTTTAGCGGCAATTTCAAGCGTCCGCAAAACCTGTTTGCCATACGGCGTAACAATATTGGCGTAATAACTTTTCGCTTCCGTCAAAATAGTTTCAAGATTATATTGATCATCAAACCGTTCCGAAGTTGCCAGATGTTGACCGAAGGCGTCCATCGAAAAGAGTAATTGTTCTTCAGGAACGTAGGTGAACATGGATTCGGGCCAATGAACCATAGGCGTATTAATAAAGTTCAATGTCCGGTGTCCGAGCGATATTTTGTCTTCGGGCGAGACGACCTGAATTTTCCAGTTACCAATATCAAAATAAGCCGCCAATGATTCGCGGCATTTGGCATTGCAAAGCAATACGGCATTGGGAAGATTCGCCATGAGAACCGCTAAACTTCCGGCATGATCCGGTTCCGCGTGATTGCAGACAACATAATCAACTTTTGTCGGTTCTGTTTTTGCCGCGATATGTTGAAGCAGATTCGGAGCGTACAACCCTTTCACCGCATCAATCACCGCCGTTTTGTCGTCACGAATTAAATACGAATTGTATGTTGCTCCGCGAAACGTATCAAAACTATGGAAGTCCCGGACATTCCAATCAACATAACCAACCCAATCAATATTTTTAACTAATTCTGTTGTCATGGAAAACCAATCCTCATTTTTATACTTTAATATATACATAATCGGTTACATCAACACGAAACAAAATAACCAATTACATACAATAATAATTAAACATTTTATCAACCACAGAGAACACTGAATTCACTGAGAAGGATATTTTTCGGAATTTTCAATTCATTGAATAATCGCATCATAATCCCTTTGAGCATGGGAAACGCAGAAATTTTTTAAAACTTCCGTGATTTCTTTCTGTGTTGGAAAAAGAACGATACCTTAAAAACACGTTTTTATTTTTAATTTCAATTTTGAAAATTCGCCGAAAAATCACAGTGTTTTCCGTGTTCTCTGCGGTGAAAAACAAAATAAACAGTTATTTACTGTTTGCTTTATTTTTTTGCAGGGCGAAATCCAACACTTCTTGGACAAGATGTGCGGGCACGCGAATTAATTTTGTCGGACAACCATATTTACCGCTTCCTTTCGGACGTCCAACTCCTGCTTTACGTGTTACTTTTTTTACCGATTTTTTCACGGTTTTTTTAGCGGATTTCTTTACTGATTTTTTAGGCATTGAAAACTCCTTTTGTAAAATCAAATACGGAAATTGAAATAAACTTTTCGTATTATGACAAACTTACAATAATTGTCAAGACCACTTAATTTAATTTGGAATAATAATTTGAAGAAAAATAAATTAAAGAGAAAAATAATTTGAAACTGTTTAGGTTCATTAAGGGCGGAATGGGAATAATTATGCGATATTTCAAGGGTTTTACAGTTTTTTTATTCTGTAACTGTACATTCCAAAAAAATGTTTTGAAAACAAATTGGTTTTGAAAACAATTTTTATTTGTGTATAAATATGGCTTATTAACCTTTTAGCAGTAATTTTTTTTTAACGTACTTGTCTAATTTTATTAACCGCAGAGAATACAGAAGAGCAGTCCGCAGATGACGCAGAATTTTACAGACACAGATTTTCGCCAAATTTCTAATCACAATCCTCAAACCCGTGATGCCCAATAGCGCATTTGTGGATGACTGAACAGATACGAAAGTAATTGTCTATTTATTAACCGCTGAATACACGAAATACACGGAATTTGTAATAGTCTTAATGTTTACGTGCAACTTTAATGTTAGTTTATTTATAGAAAATAGGACACAAAAATGTTTTTTTGTTCTAAGCCCGCAGGGCGAGATGTGCATAACCGGTGGTGAAGCGAAGCGAAACCGGCGGATCGGAATTTCCCAACCCGATATAAAAACATAAGGTAGGTAACCGCTCGCCGTAGCGGTTGCGTCGGCGTAAGCCGACAACGAATTTGTACAATGTTGATTGTTTCGATTGCCTATCGGCAAGCAACCCTTCGGCGAAGGGTTGCCTACCTTGTGAATGGTTAATCGTAAAATGGACGAATACTTGCCTGCCTGAACAAATAGATACCAATAGAATACAAAATAAGAACGGACAAATTTACCTCTTGACAATGAGTTTGTTTTCGTCATAATCGCTCTTATTGATATTGTGTATTGTATAAATTACAATGTCGGTAATAAGTTCTTTTTTGTAAATTGTTAACGGTTTGATTCGGATATTCCAATGGTGATATTTCGGAATATGAAATTCAATGAGTAAACGAAACATACGGCGATTAGAATATTTGTTTTTTGGGGGAATTATTTTGTTGTTGTTCCTATTGTTTTTGCCGTCGGTTCCGTTGCGTCCGGTAAAAGCACAACCAACAACAGGCGATTCTTACAAAGAATTGGACGACAAAATCCGGGCTTTTTTTGATCACCTCATTAGCGGAAACACCACAAACGCTTTCGATAACCTGCTCCTGCAAAGTCCGCTCGGCTCTTCATCGGCTCCGGTAACAGAAATACGAACCAAACTGGACGAAACAAAAAAACATGTCGGTGATTTTCATGCTTACGAATTTTATCTGGCAAAACCGGTCGGAAAAGACATCGTTTTGATTCGATACATCTTGAAATGCGAATATTATCCGGTTATCTGGACGTTTACATTTTACCGTAAACCATCTCTGCAAGGTTCCACAGGAACTCCATGGCAACTTGTTGAAATGCGTTTTGATTCCAACCTCGATATTTAGGTTTTTGTGACACCTGATTTGTCACGGTCATGAATTATGCGTTTTTTGGCGGTTGACTGGAGTAATTCCGAATGTCGTTATTTACTGGCTTCCTTGCAAAGAGGGGGCGGGTTGACGGTTCAAAAAACGGGAATCGCCGCCATTGAAGATGTTTCGGCGAAAAAAGACCGCGATTCCGAAAAAAACCAAAAGCCCAACGAACTCCCCAATCTGATCGCCGCACTCCGTAACATTCTCAAAGAAGAACGAATCGGTTCCTGTTCATTGTTGTTGTGTCTTGACCGCAGCAAAATCGAATTACTTTATCAAACGTTGCCGCCTTGCAGCGAACAGGAAATTCCCGTTTTATTGAAGAATCAGGTTTTGCGGGAACTTTCCGGTTTTTCCGAACACGATCCGCTTGATTACTTGGTTCTCGGCAATGCCGCAGAGGAAAACCTTCGGATTTTAGCGGCAACTATTCCGCTTTCCTACCGGCAATTGCTGGTTCGCTCTTTTCGTTCGATTAATTGTTCACCGCAACGGATTGGGCTTAAATCGCTTGCTATTACGGAATTGATGTTTCATTCCGAAGCGGTTCCCGAAAATTTTGAACCGGGTTTGGTCATTCATGTTGTTGAAAATGAGGTTGATTTTATTCTTGTCGAAGGAAAACAAATTCTTTCGGTTCGGTCAATCCGGTTGCCGGATCAGTTACGGTTTGCGGAGATTGTGGAAAAAATCGCCGCCGAAACGGAACGAACCGTAATGATCAGTGATGACCGTGTTACAGGTCAGCCGATTAAAAAAATCATTTTATTCGGCGGTGAAGAGGATTGGGGATTATTGGTTCAGGTGTTGACCGAACAAAATCTGGAAGTTTCCGTTGTCAATCCGTTTCGGGTTTCCGGCGTTCACACTGCTGCAATTCCCGATCAACCGGAATGTTTTGCTCCGCATTTGGGGCTTCTCTTCGAACAGCAAACGTTGCCGAAAAACAGTATCGATTTCTTACATCCGAAGGAAGCCCCCAAACCGGCTAATTATTTTCGGTCTGTATTTTTGGCGGTGGTTTTGCTTGGCGTCTGTTGTTTTGGTTTTTATTATTGGAATCGGGAAGTTGTCCGCAATATGGAGGAAGAATTAGTTCGGGTAAAAGAGGAACACCAAAAAGTTGCCGCTCAATTGCAACAGGTTCAACCCGGTTTCAATGTCCTTCAACAAACGAGAAATTGGGAGGCACAAAATGTTGTGTGGTTGGACGAGTTACGGGAACTTTCTTTGGTGTTGCCTAATGAGCAGGATTTGGTTGTTTCACAGATGTCTTTTTCGGTGTTGGAGAGCAACGTCCGGTTTTCGGGAATGATTCAGATGAATGGGATGGTGCGTGATCCTTCTGTTTTATTGAAACTTCAAACGGATTTACAACGTCAAGGCGTGTACATGGTGCAATTTCCGGCGCCGGCTGCCAATCCTGCGAGCGGCGGTTATCCTTGGCTTTTCCGAATTTCAATTTACCGCTTGCGCCGTTGATCTCGAAATCATTCGTAAATCAGTAGAAACACTATTAGAGCACCTTGATAGGAATTTCTTACGGATCGGAATCTCCCAAGGTAGGCAATCGCTCGCCGAAGGGTTGCGTCGGCGTCAGCCGACTGAGAAATTTGTCGGCGGACGGTTGCGTCGGCATTAGCCAACCTTCGTATATGCGGTAGGGGCGAAAAATCTTTCGCCCCTACATTGCGGCGTTTCGGCGAAACGCCGCCTACCTTTTAATTTCCTTGCGAACTATCGACTACAACGCCGCCTATCTTTTAATTTCCTAATCAAAAATATAAAAGAACGTGAAAATTTATAATCATAAGGCAGGCAACCTATTAGTTTATAGTTTATAGTGGATAGTTCGCATGCGGATTTAACCTCTTGTAATAAATTCTCCGCTTACGACACTATCCACTCTCCACTCTTCACTATCAACTAATATACTGCCCTTTCAGGTAGGGTGTTCAAAATTTTAGGGTTCATTTATTTTCAGTGAAAAAATCTTAAAATAGTCATTTTGATAACTTATTTATTATTAAG
>JAITQV010000617.1 GCA_031288765.1 Planctomycetaceae bacterium | reverse complement strand
GCCTTTCTCACATGTTTGTTGAAGGCTTACGGTAAATATCCGATTGAACAGGTTGATAAATTGCATCGTCTTATGGAACAACAAATCAACAACTGCGACGAAGTTGGTTTTACGACCAGCCTTGAAGTTATGATCGCAACAGTTCCTTATGAACTTCACCGCACGGACGAAGCATATTACCACACGATGAGGTTGATTTGGATGCGTTTACTTGGTTTTGAGATACACGGCGAAACACCGAATAATCGCGGACGTTCCGATGCGGTTTGGGAACAGAAAGGCGTAACAGTCATTGCCGAGCTCAAATACCACGCCAAGAAAAAAATTAACACGTTGTTGAAAGAAGCGATGAAACAAATTCACGAAAGGCGTTATTACAACAAATATGTTGGTCGTATTATTCTTCTTGGCATTGCTTTTTCCGGCAAGAATGTCGGGTGTAAAATGGAAGAGATACAACGGGAACCTGATAATTAAAAATGAAATTGCGATATTATTGTCCGGCTAATTTTTTTTCGGCAGAACGGGAGCGGGTAAGGTTGGGGCGAGTTTGGGAGTTGGCAGTTTATTCATAACCGGAGTCAGGTTTTCCATATCAACCGCCTCAGGAAATTCAACAATCGCATCGCCGGTGTAAGGCTCTTTGGCAACCGTATTGTAAGTTCCGATGTCGCCGTATAATTGTGTTACGTTCCCCAGACACCAGCTCATTCTTGCCGTTTCAATCTTTTTGATATGTTCCATATCGTTTTTATTGCGGACGATTCGCGGCGTCAGAATCACCAGTAATTCCGTCCGGCGGCATTTGTTATATTCATACTGAAACAGTTTGCCGAGAACCGGAATCTCCGAAAGAAGCGGAACTTTACGGTGAAGTTCCTGATTTTCCTTTGAAATCAAACCGCCCAGTACAACCGTTTCATTATCCGCCGCACTAATTGATGTTATTGTGAAAATTTTATCAATGGTTGGGGAACGGATTTCCCGCCCGTCCTCAACTCCCACTGTAACCGCATCAACAGTGCTTAGTTTCGATTTTTCCACTGATACAAGCATGACCACATTGCCTTCGGGACTGATGTTCGGTTTGACCATCAACATCAAACCGACAGGTTCATCTTCAACAATAGCCGAAGAAATATTACTGTTCATCGTTGTTCCTTTGTAACGCGGTACCACTTGACCGACACGGATAAGTGCTTGTTGGTTGTTCATTGCGGTAATTTGCGGATGGCTCAAAATTTCAATCCGGTTTGTCTCCCGAAGCGCCCGAAGCATTATACTGATTGCATCGCTGTTTGCCGAAAAAACCAAGCCGCCGAATCCGGTTTCCGCGCCGACACGTCCAGTTGCAAAATTGGTCAGCAGTTGCGAACCGACATTGCCGACCGTATTTAACGCATCGGAATTAACACCGTTGGAAAGCGAAGTTGCCGGGTTTTCATTGAACAGCCAGCCCGGAACTACCGAACCGCTCGTAATCATCGGTTCCTCAATCATTGTGGTAATACCGTTTTCTGTCCGTGTAATTGTTCGGGTTCCCTGTGTGATGTTGCTAAAAGTGCTTCGGTTGAACAGAAGCGAATCCTGAATCCCGAATTCCGCCCCAAATTCACCCGTATCGCCCAGCGTTACTTCGCCAATCAACACCTGAATCATCACTTGCGGCGGCGATTTATCAATTTCCTTAATCAGATTGAGAATTTCGTCGTAATACCGCGGTGTTGCGCTGACAATGAGCGAATTACTGACGTGTTCGGGAATCACAATCACCGCACTTTCCAGTTGTTGGTACGGGCTGATCACGCCCGGAGCCTGTTGTTGAATTTCCAGTTTGCTCCGAATATATTCATTGATTGCGATTGCAACCGCCGATGCCGTCATACTTTTGAGTTCGTAAACGTATTGTTTGCGTGTTTGTTGGTCTTCACGGTCAAGGCTTAGTAAAAGGGCTTCGATAATTTTCAAATCGTTGGGTGCTCCGGCGGCAAGAATACAATTTGTCCGTGAATCCACCGCAAAACGAATCGGAACCAACGTGTCTTCGTTCGCCGCACCGGGTAATTGCGGTCCGGTTTGTCCTTCGATTTGCGTCGGAATCAATGACCGGAGCGTGTTGACCATTGAATTGGCTTCGCCGTACAAAATCTGAAAGACTTTAACCTCTGCTGTTGCGGACGGCGAATCGAGCATGGTAATCAGTTCTTCCATGAACGCCATACAATGATCCGGAGCGGTGATGATAAGGGTGTTGTTGCGGGTATCCGGCGAAATCCGAACATCCGCCATAATTCCCGACTCAATCAACCGTTTCCCCTTTTCATCCTGAATGAGCAGTTCGAGAGCCGGCAGTTTTTTATCGGTGGTACCGGCGGTTCCCGATGCGATGGCGTTGTTCAACACCTGTACAAGATCGGGAGCCAACGTATGTTTTAGTTTGAAGGGTTTAACCTGTAATTTCGGACCGGCTCCCGGAACATCTATTTCGGCGATAATCCGTTCAATATCTTTCATATCGTTTTGTCCCGCTTGAACAATCACGGCGTTGGTTCGGGAATCCGCAAACATTTGAACCCGTTGGGCAAACGCCGAATTTTGTACCGGAACCGCCGGATAGGTTCCGCGCAGCACCGTCAGCATATACTGCGCCGAAGCATGTTTCAGCCGGAACACCTGAAGCAAACTGTTTTCCACCGCAACCGGTTTGTCCAACGTTTCAATCAAATCACGCATTGTTTCCATTGAATGCCCCCAACCGATCAGGAGCATTGCATTGGGGTTAATCATGGGAAGAATTTTAACCGCTCCCTGTTTTGTGCGGAAAAGGTCAATATAAACCTGTGCGATAACGTAATTCAGGGAAATGCAGTTGACGTGTTTAAGATAATAGACTTCAATCTGCGGTTCCGCAATTTTGCTGAGTTCCTCAATCTGCCGGATCATATCCGTAAATCGGGCAACTTCCGCTCCGGTCGCATCAATAATCAACACGTCCAAGTCCGGCAAAATCTGATAGCGAAACTCGCTGACCACTTCCATTCCGGGGTTATTCTGACTGTTTACCGGTATTGAGTTACCGCTGTTTGTATTGCCGTCCATTACGCCGCCGTCCATTCCGCCTCCGCTATTGTCTTCAAATTGATAGCCGACCAACCGAATCACCGGATTCCGGCGCGGGTCAAGATGCTTGGTTGTTTTTGACAATTCGGACGGTTTGTGCTCCGTTTGGGCAGGAATTTGGGTCGAAGTTTGGGTTGGAGTTGAAGGTTGAATTGGCGGCGGGGGCAAACGGTATGTTTCATTCCGGCGAAACTCCAATCGGGGATTGGGATCGTGGGGAGCGGGCGTAACCGGTTCAAACATTGTCCCTCTGATTTTCGGTTCGGGGTGTTTCGGCAAACGGCACAACTCCATAATTTTAGCAATTGATTCCGGTTTAACATTTGCAAACGGCACGAAACGCCGTTCCCAACCGTGTTGTGGTTTTGGCTGGTCGATGGTGTTAATCAGTTGGACAATCTGATCGCAGAAGCTCCGGTCGCCGACAATCAGAAAGCGGTTGTTATCCCGATCGATGTCTAAAGTGCAATGCCGTCTGATTTGGTTATGTTCCGCCGAAACCAGCAAGCGGTTTGGGCTCATTTCTGCGATTTTGGCTCCGAGCAAAACCCGAACCGTTTGTTCGATTTGAGCCAGAGAGACGTTTGTCGGCGTAAACGAATCTCGTAGTTGATCTTCATTGCCGGAACCGGAATTATAGCCGGAATTATAGTCGGAATTATAGCCGGAGCCGTAACCGGAGTCATAATTATAAGGAGGGGACGGAGCCGGAGTCGGTAACGGCAAGGCTTGCACAAAACCGGAATTGCTTGGCGATGTTATGGGCGTTACGGGCGGCAGCGGAACCGGCGGAGAGGAAGCTAGCGGAGAGGAAGCCGGTAAAATCGGAAGCGGTCTTTCCGTTTCCGCCGGATCAGGCGGAAGAGGCGGCAAAGTGGGCGGTATTGCGGACGACAGTGCAGGCGGCAGTGCAGACGACAGTGCGGACGACAGTGCAGGCGGCAGTGCGGACGGCAGTGCAGGCGGTACGGCAGGCGGCAGTGCGGACGGTACGGCAGGCGGGGCAGGCGGTACTGCGGACGGTACGGCGATAAGAACGGGTTGTTGCGGCGAAGTTGGCAGAATTGGCGGAGTTGACAGAGTCGGCGGTGTTACCGAAGGGGAAGGTGTCGAGTATATTGCGGGTGTTGACGAAGACGAAGGTTGAAACGCCGGAGTTTGTTTAGGTTCAATATAAACGAGGGATTTTCCGTTGTTTTTTGGGAGTAAGACGGCGTATTGTTGAAGGATTTCGGGGAGTTTTTGGTGAACCGGTTCTTTGGCAAGCACGCAAATCCGGTAGGTATCCCGTTCAAAATCCGGTTTGATGGTTACGGAGAAGTCGGGGTCTCTTGCGAAGCGGTTTTGGAGTTGTTTTTCGATTTCGTGAATTTGCCGGCTTCGCACACGATAGACGGTTGGTTCGGAAGGTGAGGGTTGTTTCAACAGCGGTGCAAACGTTTCCGGTTTGTGGTCTTGGGGTTGGAGTTGGGGTTGTGATAATTGTGCGGAAGCGGGAGGTTGTCCGCAAATCAGGGCGAAACTGATCAGAAACCACAAGATACCGAATTGACGAAATGAAATGGTCATTGTGCCGGTTCATGGAAAATTCAAGGGGATTGCCGTCTCGCCGTAACCGTCTTACCGGAGCCGCCTTGCCGGAACCGTCTTGCCGGAGCGAGAAAAACATCGAACCGGATAATACGTGTTTTTCCAAACCGAATCAAGAGCAAATCTTAAACTTCGTTTTTTCCCGGCAACGGGACTTTGAACGGTAACAAATGTTTTTTTTGCAGGAACATGGGCGTCTCGTCCGCCATACAAAATAACGCTCCGTAGTTTTGTATCTATTCAGCCGTTTGTTTTCAGTATTAACATTGAATCTTAACCCCGCTAAGGGTGTAATGTGCATAATCGGCGGTTTCGCTACGCTCCACCGCCGGATCAGATAGTATGGATTAGATAGCATATTGTCCTATGCCCTGCAAGGGCAATATAAGCCAGCCCGCCGCAACGCGGCGGGTTAACGTCCAAAAACAACTATCAACGCCCTGAAAGGGCAAGATATTAGTTTATAGTTTATAGTTTATAGTGGATAGTTCGCATGCGGATTTAACATCTTGTAATAAATTCTCCGTTTGCGACACTATCCGCTCTCCACTCTTCACTATCAACTAATATGCTGCCCTTTCAG
>JAITQV010000553.1 GCA_031288765.1 Planctomycetaceae bacterium | reverse complement strand
AAAATTTAAATTGATAGTTACCTTTTTTGTAATATTTTCTCGGTTTGGTCATTTGGGGGATATTAATTGAATTATACCTAAGTCCAAACTATGAAAAAACTTAAGCCATTACAGCAGCATTAAAGTCAAAGACAGATGTCCGTGAGCAAAAGGCTGTTGTTCCGAAGTCAAAGACAGAGGTCTGCGAGCAAAAGGCTGTTGTCCCGAAGTCAAAGACAGAGGTCTGCGAGCAAAAGGCTGTTGTCCCGAAGCAAAAGACAGTTGTCCGAGAGCGAAAGACAGATGTCTATTTATCCCCAATTGCCAAAGATTTCCTGTTTTTTTCGTTGAGAGACGGGAGAACGGCGGGATTTTGCTTTTTTTTACATATTGGACATGTTAAAAATAGGCATCATCAACGCTAATACAAGACAAAGTATCACCATACCAAGCAACATAAGCATTAACGGCTCAATAAACCGAACCGCAAGATCAAGCGAACGCCAGTTTCGCTTCTCCAAAGAACCGGAAATGTCAATAAGTACCGAATCAAGAGTATTGGATTCCTCCGCCACAGAAATCATTTCCACTATAGAACGCGGAAAACAACCGGATTCCGCCAACGGTCCCGCAAGACGTGAACCGCCGCTGATATTCTCGGAAGCGTGTTGAATGGCATCAGACAAAATCCGATTGCCGGTCGCGCCGCCGGAAATGTCCAGAGATTTGACAATAGGAACCCCGTTTTTCAACAGCGTTCCAAGAACTCGGCAAAATCTGGCAACCGCAAAACCCTCGTAAACCCGCCCGACAATAGGAAGACGGAGTTTGAAACGATCAATGATTCGCCGCCCGTTTTCCGTGCGGCTCCAAAAATGATACCAAATAATGCCAAGAACCAAAATCGGAATCACCCCCAAAAGAAAAAATTTCGCCTGTGCCGAAATAAAAAGAAGCCATTCCGTCATCTGCGGTAATTCCCCGCGTTTGCGGAGGTCTTCAAACAGCGGTTGGAACGAAGGGACAATAAACACCAAAATCGCACTCACCACCGAAACCAAAAAAACCGATAACAAAACCGGATAAACCAACGCCCCAATTATCCGGCTCTTCAAATCGTCTTGTGTTTCCGTGTATTCGGCAACATGCACCAAAGATTCTTCAAGAAATCCGCCCTCGCTGCCGGCACGAACCATCTGAACCCCCATTTCTCCAAAAACAATTTGATACCGAGTCATTGATTCCGCCAACGTCTCCCCGGATTCAACACGCCGGTAAATGTTGTCCAAAACAAATTTCAGATTGGTGTTGGAGGTTTGGTCGTGCAAAATCTTCAACGACCGGAGCAACGGCACACCGCCGCGTAATAAATCGGCAAGTTGCGAATAAAAGGACGCCAACTGTTGACCGCTGACCCGCCGGACTCGTCCGGTTACGGTTTGTTTCAGAACCGGCGCCATCTCCAACGGGAATAACCCGCCGGCGGAAAGTGTTGCGGCGGCTTCCGATTCGGTTGCGGCGTCGATAACGCCTTCAATTTTATTTCCGAGTTCGTTTCGGGCGGTATAACGGTATTCGGGCATTGACGGTATAATAAATAAGGATCAAAAATGCGTATCGGGGATAAACTTGCTCCGCTACCGTTCACACGACTTTAACTCAAAAAAACAACCTCGCGGAAAAATATTGCTTTATCCCAACGGGATTGTCCTTGTAAACGGATAACGATAACCATTATTTATTATTGCCTTTCCGTTGTCAAGAATAAACAATATTATTGTCAGTATTACTGTCAAAATTATTGTCCGAATAACACATTGGAGTAAAAATTATGAAACGTACATTAAAAAACCGCCGGATTTTATTAACCGGAGCCTCTTCGGGAATTGGAGCGGCGTTGGCTTTGGAGCTGGCAAAAGAAGGTGCGGACTTAGTTCTTCTCGCACGGCGTGAAAACCGGTTGCTGGAGGTTGCCGGACAAATACGGGAAAAATTCGGAAACAACAATAAAATTGCAACAGTTGCCGGAGATATTACTGATCCGGCAATTCGTCAGCGTGTTGTGCAAACGGCGTTGGAGGAATTGGGCGGACTCGATATTTTGATTAACAATGCCGGTGCGGGAGCAACCGCCCTTATCGAAGCAACAACCCAAGAAACCCTCCGGCGAATTTTTGAAGTCAATTTCTTTGCTCCGCTTGAACTCACACAACTTGCATTGCCTTATCTTAAGCGCGGCGATCAGCCAATGGTTGTCAATTTAGGTTCTATTGTTGGTTTGCGCGGGGTGCCGCATTACGGGGTGTACGGAGCCGCCAAGTTTGCGGTGAGCGGGATTTCCGAAACAATGCGTGCGGAATTTTCACGTGACGGTATTGACGTTTTGTTGGTTTGCCCCGGCACGACGCAAACCGAATTTTTCGATGTTCTGTATCAATCGAGTAGTGCGCCGGACATGCCGGTTCATCATGCGGTAACGCCGGAATATGTAGCGATTCGGGTTGTTCGGGCAATGAAAAAAGGAAAACATAAAATTATTCCGTATTTTCAGGCGGTTATTTTGGATTATCTCAACCGCTATGCTCCATGTTTTACCGATTGGATTATGACAAAATATGTGTAAGCGTGGAAAGTGGAAAATTGGCAGCGAAAAATGTTCGCAAGCGGAATTTTTTTTCTAAAAGTATGTCAACAAAAGGTAGGCAACCCTTCGCCGAAGGGTTGCTTGCCGTAGGCAATTCAAACAACCAACATTGCAAAAATTCATTGTCGGCTATCGCCGACGCAATCGTT
>JAITQV010000501.1 GCA_031288765.1 Planctomycetaceae bacterium | reverse complement strand
GGGAGTTCCCTAATTCGGTTAGGGGATTCCCAATTTCCAATGTTGTGTTCCCAAAATCGGTTTCCGTGTTCAACATTCCGGTTTGGGAACAACTTTTTTCGGTTTGGAACACCAACATTCCAATTGTGAAGATATTATTTTAGACAATTGGCTTAAAAATTTCAACAGGGGCGAAAATTTTTTGAATTGTGGGATTTTAAAAAGCAAAAACAACCTAAAAATCCGGCAATCAAACCTAATAATTTGGCAATTATAAGGTAGGCAACCGTTCGCCGAACGGTTGTGTCGGCGTTAGCCGACTGGGAAATTTGTTGACGGACGGTTGCGTTGGTGTTAACAGGTTGGAAATTTTGTTAGGGGAGGGTTGGGGTAAAATGTTGTGCTTACCCCGCAGGGTAGGGTGTTCAAAAGATCTGTTTTTTTACGCATTTTTAAAAAACAATGGTGTAATTATATATATTCGTAAATGATGATATTAAAAGTACTTATAATTACAGTGTTGTACGTTTGGAGAACCATAAAAAAATAGTCCTTTTGAACACCCTACCGCAAGGGACGAAATGTACATAACCGGCGTTGAAGTACAGCGCAACCTACGGAGCGGAATTTCCCAACCCGATATAAAAACAATAGGTAGGCAACCGCTCGCCGTAGCGGTTGCGTCGGCGTTAGCCGACAGTGTATTTATATTATGTTGGTTATTTGGGTTGCCTATCGGCAAGCGACCGTGGGTGAAAACCCTTCGGCGAACGGTCGCCTACCTTTTGATTTCCGTGCGAACTATTAACTATCCACTATAAACTATTAACTAATATGTTGCCCTTTCAGGGCGTTAATAGTTATTTATGGACAATTCCCCGCCGCGTTGCGGCGGGCTAGCTTATATCGCCCTTGCAGGGCATAGGACAAGTCGGCTGTCGCCGACGCAATCATGGGTGAAAACCCTTCGGCGAACGATTGCCCTACCTTTTGTTTTTGTACCGGGTTGGGAAATTCCGATCCGTAGGTTGCGCTTCGCTCCACCTACGATTATGCACATCTCATCCCTTGTGGGACTTTAAGAGGATCACAAGTAAATTTGACATTCCTAACGGAATATAACGTTTCGACAAGTTTTGATTGAAGGGATTAGATTTCGTATCTATTCAGTTATTTGTCAAAACTATTACGCAGGACGAACCTTATTTTCAACCTGATTTTTCCGAACAAAACAACCTTATTACCTTATTAAAAAATAGGGAATAAAATATTGATCCGTTTGATTTTTTACCAACATTATATCCTTACGGAACAATTACTCTTCACGATTAACTTTCCGCTAAACCCTACATAAAAAGATCAAACAGTCCGGCAATAAGCAAACCAATGGAAACAAAAATATTCATTTGAAAAAATGCGACATTGACACGTAATAAATCAACCGGTTTACCCGCTCGCGGAACGGCAATCCAATGTTCCGCCGCCAAAATCAAGGCTGCCGCCACAACACCAAGTTCAAAAACCAACCCGAACAATTCATAAACATACGGAACCGCCGCCAGACAAAGAACCGAAATACTATGGCACACCGCCGACAACCGAAACGCCGTCTTATTTCCGTACCTGCCCGGCACACTGAATAAACCCGCCCTTCCGTCAAATTCCGTATCCTGCGTTGCATAAATCAAATCAAAACCGGCTGTCCAAAACAATACGGCAAACGCCAACAAAACAGGCGGTAACGGAATAGGTGAAAGAACCGGTCGTATAACCACCCAAGCCGCTAACGGTGCAAGCATTAAGGCTCCGCCAAGCCAAAAATGCGCCGCAACCGTCAGACGTTTGGCATAACTATAACAAAAAAGAAAAAGAAGTACCGGAACCGACACCAAAAGCGGAATCCGGTTCGGAAGAAAAAGAAACGTCGAAACAATAAAACCCGCCGAACAAACCGCAACAAAATATAAAACACTTCGCGCCGTCAACAATCCGGCTGGTAAATGCCGGTTTGCAGTTCGAGGGTTTTGAGCGTCCCAATCACGGTCTGCCCAACGATTGAAACCCATCGCCGCACTACGCGCAAAAACCATACATAACAAAATACCAACCCATTCAACCATTCGGGGACAATACTCAGGGTTTTCGTGCAAATTCAGCCTCAATGCCATTGCCCCGCCCAGTATCGCAAACGGTAATGCAAAAAGCGTGTGAGAAAACCGGATTAAACCAAGTAATTTTAGAAACAAATTCATTGCGTCCTCTAATCCGATAATCCAAACTCAAAAAATCACAGTGAATTTCTTCCAAATCACCGGTATAGGCGCGGTTAATACAATGCGTTGGTGCGTGGTCGGATGTGTAACCGTTAACCTCAAAGCGTGTAACGCAATTCCATCAGGAAAAACAGTTTTCGCCCCGTATTTTCTGTCTCCGAAAACCGGAAAACCATGACCGGAACATTGAACCCGAATTTGATGTTTGCGACCTGTCTCCAACCGGATTTCAATCAACGAATTATTGCCGGTTTTATGAAGTGTACGGTATTGGAGTTTTGCTTCTTTGCCCTGCCCTTCTTGAGTCAGCCATACTTTGCGATGCCGCTCATCCTCCCGAATCCAATCAATCCACTCGGCTTCCGGCGGTTCAACAGAACCCTCAACCAACGCAACATAAATCTTTTCAACAGAATGAGTACGAAATTGTTCGTTTAACCGCGCCGCCGCTTTAGAAGTTCGGGCAAAAAGCACAACACCCGATACCGGAACATCCAACCGGCTGACAACTCCAAGATACACCTCACCCGGTTTATTGTATTTCCGTTTAATATAATCTTTGCTGCGGGTCAGGAGCGTCTCCTCCCCTTTCGCAAGCCCCATCGTTGCCAGACCGCTCGGCTTCACAACCGCCAAAAGATGATTGTCCTCATAAAGTATCTGCACCGTTTTATTGGAAATCCCGCGATAAACCCAATTGTTGCAAAATCCCCTTCAACAAAACCGGATCAATCTGTTCCAGCTTTTGCGCATACCGTAACGCCAGACGATAATTCCCAACTTCCAACGCCTCCGTTAATTTTCGTTCCAATGATTGAATACTTTCATTCAACAGCCGAAGTTCGCGGAGGTCTGTCCGGCAACGGCGGCATTCATCCTGCCATACTTGTTCCGCACCACAGGATGGACACCGGCATTTCGTGCGATTGGTTGGTATCATACCGAATCCTCTAAATAATATACAAGATCGTCCAATTGCGAAACAAGCGAAGTTATCTGATCCGAATCGTTACGGTTGACGGCGTCAACAAGCTCCCTGATTCGTGTTTCAAGATCTTTCCTGTCGTCGCCGGTAACTTTTGAAATAAAAGCCGATGCCCGTTGAATCAAGGCGGCTTCTTTGGCGTAACGCTCTTCCCAACCATCGGCAAGTCCCAACTGATTCGCAAAATCCTTATCGTCGATTGTTGATTCGGAATCCTCCTCCTCTTTTTCCGACTCATCAGGAATTGTTTCTTCGCCCGCGAAAAAGCTGTTCAAATGGTCTCGGAATAACCGGTTGGCTTCGGGTCTATGTTCCGCTAAAGCATTTTCAACCGTAATGTTTTCGGCACGTCCCGTATTTTTTTCTATTGCCGTTACATGCAGAATTCCATTAATGTCCAAATCAAACCGGCAAATAATCTGATTGTTGCGGGGAACCTTCGCAAGACCGGTTAAAAGAAATTCACCAATCAACGCGTTTTGACGAACATCATCCGCCTCACCCTGATAAACATTGACTTCCACCGATTCCTGATTGTCAAACACGGTACCATACACATTGGAACGTGAACAAGGAACCGGTGTGTTACGTTTAATAATGGGCGAAAAAACAAACGGCGAATTGACCCTCGAATCAAAAACACTGGTTCCAAGCGTGTGAGGCGTAATGTCAATCAAAACTCGACCAACCTTTGCACCGGAAATAAGACCTCCCTGAATCGCCGCCCCCATTGTAACACAAAGATCCGGATCAATCTCACCATGCAATTTATTACCCACACGGCTTTCAAGTAATTGATGAACAATCGGTGTTCGTGATGCCCCGCCAACCATGATGACTTTGTCAATATCGTCAGGATGTAATTGAGCATCATTCAACGCATCATTGAGACAAGTCAATGTCTTCTCAAGAAGCGGAAATATCTGTTCCTCATATTGATGCCGGCTCAGTTCCATGTCAAGATGTAACGATGCCCCGTCTTTTTCCGTAATAAATTCTTCTTTAATTTGAGTAAACGGCTCCGTCGAAAGACGTTTTTTCGCTTCTTCAACCGCCTGTAAAACACGGGAAACCGCAACCGGTGTTTCACGAAGATCGGTTTTATACTGCTTTTTAAACGCCTCACAAACATAATCGAAAAGCAGTTGATCAAAATCATCGCCGCCAAGATGTGTGTCTCCGTGACTGGCTAAAACTTCCAGAACTCCGTCTTCAACTCGAACAATCGATACGTCAAATGTTCCGCCGCCAAGATCATAAACCAACAACGTTTCACGCAACGTCGAATTGGAATTATAAACAAGCGATGCGGCTGTCGGTTCGTTGATGATTCGTACCACATCAAGACCGGCTAATTCTCCGGCAAGACGTGTCGCTTCGCGTTGCGTATCATTAAAGAACGCCGGAACCGTAATAACCGCTTTGGTTACTTTTTGACCAAGCGATTCTTCGGCATAAGACCGGAGCGTTCTAAGAATCATCGCGGAAATTTCAGGCGGCGTGTATTCCCGATCACCAAGTTTGATACGGACATCTTCACCCATTTTGCGTTTAATCGACTTAACCGTCCGCTCAGGATAAAGAATCGCCTGATTTTTCGCCGGATGACCCACCAAAAGGTTGCCGGCAAGATCAATGCCAACCACCGAAGGAAGAAGCCGGTGCCCGTCTTTTTCAATAACAACAACATCGTTACCGTGAATCACGGAGACTTCACTGTTTGTTGTACCAAGATCAATTCCAAGAATTGTTTCCATAAATTTTAAGGATAGTAAATAGTAAGGGTTGTAACAAAAGGTTTGGTAAATAGTTAGTTTTTAATGTTCCGTTTGAGACCGAACCGCAACTCGAACATCCGCAAAACGAACCGGTTTGTTGCGCCAAAGATATCCCGCCCGAACGACCTCAACCACCTTGCCCGGCTCAACCGTTTCCGTTTCAACCGTAGCAAGAACCCGCATTGTTTCAGGATTAACCTGTTCGCCGGTCGGGTTAAGCCGGCAAATTAAGTGCTTCTTCAACACATCGTCCATACGGCTCTGCATCATTTCATAACCAAGCCGAAACGGTTCGAGTATTCGTTCAATTTCTAAAATATGTTGATGAGCAAGATGTTCCGCAAAATGTTGAACGGCTTTGCGCTGCCAATAACGTTGCCAAAATGTTAATTCATCACAATACGATTTGGCTAACGTGGAAATCCGTTCAAAAACAAGACCCGTCAAACGATCCTGCAAAACATTCAATGCCACACCCGCCCGTTGAAGTGCTTCATCAATTTCAATCAAACTCATCAAATACGGCTGAATCGCTTTACGCTCAATTTCCGGACGCTCTTTACGCAAACGACGAAGCTCCCCAAGTGCTTGCGATGTTTCTTCAATATTCTTTTCAATCTCCTCAACATTCTTTTCAAGGAGTTCCTGTGTCTGCCGATTGGATTTGGTAAACAGCTTAAATTCATGACGTTGAGCGGTAAGCGTTTCAAAAACCTGATAAAATCCGACCTTCGGTAATTCTTCTTCCTCATCTGTTTCCTCTTTTGCAGTAAACCAGTCAATAAAACGTTTCAAAGTTTCTTCCCGAAATTTGAGAAGTACCCGTTCAAAAACTTCAAACTCCACCGTTCCCACAGGATTCAAATAATTTTTTTCGCTTGCAACAATATTTTTCGCTTCGTTTTCTTCTAATTCCGTTGGTCTCAAAAAGAAATTCTCTTCCGCAATAATATTTTCCGTTTCGCTTTCTTCCGTTTC
The DNA here is from genome assembly GCA_031288765.1 of Planctomycetaceae bacterium. Classification (GTDB taxonomy): domain Bacteria; phylum Planctomycetota; class Planctomycetia; order Pirellulales; family Thermoguttaceae; genus WRKP01. The sequence continues at coordinate 1,321 of JAITQV010000501.1, read as the reverse complement.
CGTTTGATTCAAAATGAGATTCTCTTCCTCAATAACATTTTCCGTTTCGCTCTCTTCTGTTTCGGTTTGATTCAAAATGAGAATTTCTTCCGCAACAATATTTTCCGTTTTGCTCTCTTCGGTTTCCGTTTGATTCAAAACGAGATTCTCTTCCGCAACAACATTTTCCGCTTCGCTTTCTTCGGTTTCCGTTTGATTCAAAATGAGATTCTCTTCCGCAATAACATTTTCCGTTTCGCTCTCTTCTGTTTCGGTTTGATTCAAAACGAGATTTTCTTCCGCAACAATATTTTCCGCTTCGCTCTCTTCTGTTTCCGTTTGATTCAAAACGAGATTTTCTTCCGCAACAATATTTTCCGTTTCGCCCTCTTCGGTTTCGGTTTGATTCAAAACGAGATTTTCTTCCGCAACAATATTTTCCGCTTCGCTCTCTTCTGTTTCGGTTTGATTCAAAACGAGATTTTCTTCCGCAACAATATTTTCCGCTTCGCCCTCTTCGGTTTCCGTTTGATTCAAAATGAGATTCTCTTCCGCAACAACATTTTCCGTTTCACTCCCTTCCGTTTCCGTTGGAACTAAAATGAAATTCGGTTCTGTTGTAACTTTTTCTGTTTTACTTTCTTCCGTATCCGTTGGAACTAAAATAAAATTCGGTTCCGTTGTAACTTTTTCCGTTTTATTTTCTTCCGGCTCTATCGAAACCAAAATGAAATTTGGTTCCGCCGCAATTTTTTCAGTTTTATTTTCTTTCGGTTCTGTCGGGACTAAAATGAAATTTTGTTCCGCAACAACATTTTCCAATCGATTTAATTCCGATTTAGCCGGAACCAAAATGAAGTTTTGTTTCGCAGGAATATCTTGCTGCACAAGAACTGTTTCCGAAGAGAACGGAAACAGCTCATTCGGTTGTTGTATTGTTATTGATTCGTGTTCTATCATTTTTTATTTATATCCGTTTATAATTATAAAGTTCTCATAACCTGCAAAACAGGAGTCCGTGAAAAATATACTCCATGCGGGAACAATTGGCAATTCGTCATAATATAAACCAACCTGCGGAATTAGTGAAGTCAATTATGAAAAGTAATATTTTATCAATTACGCGATTTAATGATATAATTTAACAATATAATTTAATGACATATTATTCACCCATTTTAATGAGAGCGGAGGTTGGCAGCCGTTCGTTTCGAATAGCGGTGAGGAATACTTCAGTAATTTGTTCTATGGAATCATCATGATGCAACGATACAAGCAGGTCGGGAATCGTTCCAAGCGGGTCACGAAGTTTTTCGTAAGCCTCATGGATTTTCGAAAACTT